>CAXEWB010000204.1:0-4544 GCA_963999835.1 uncultured Cellvibrionales bacterium
CAAACTAAAATTATCAAGAAGTTATCTGGTGGTATTCGTAACGCACTGGCTCAGTACCGTGAGCTAGCAGCATTTTCCCAGTTTGCTTCCGATCTCGATGAGGCGACTAAGGCCCAATTAGATCATGGTGAGCGCGTGACCGAGCTAATGAAACAGAAGCAATATTCGCCCCTCAGTATCGCAGAAATGGGCGTGATGATTTTTGCCGCTGACAACGACTATTTGAAAGAGGTTGAAGTTAGCAAGATTGGCGCTTTTGAAGCAGCGCTGTTGTCCTATATGAAAGCAGAGCACAGTGATCTTATGGATCAGGTTAACAGCTCTGGAGATTACAACGACGACATTGCGGCTGGCTTTAAAGCAGCGCTAGATCAGTTTGTGGCCACGCAAACATGGTAAGCAGTTTGAATAGCACAAGTACGCTCACAACACAGGCATAAAAAATGGCAATCGGAAAAGAAGTAAAAACCAAAATTGCTAGTATTGGTAGTACTCAGAAAATTACCAGTGCCATGGAGATGGTTGCTGCTAGCAAGATGCGCCGTGCCCAAGATAGGATGGCGGTTGGCAAACCCTATGCTCAACGCATTAGAGCGGTCATTGGGCATGTTGCCAACTCAACATCAGAATACCGACACCAATATATGGTTCAGCGCGAAGTAAAGCGCGTTGCTTACATAGTCATCTCCACTGACCGCGGTCTCTGTGGTGGCCTCAATATCAATTTGTTTAAAGCGGCGCTCAAGTCGATGAAAGAATGGACAGATCAAGATGTTGAAGTGGATATCTGTGTAGTGGGAAACAAAGCTGCGAGCTTCTTTGGCACTGTGGGTGGCAACATAGTGTCGGCGGTCAAAGATCTCGGTGACGAGCCCAACATAGAAGACTTGATTGGTGGTGTAAAAGTCATGTTAGAGGCTTTCGATCAAGGTCAAATTGATAAGCTATTCGTAGTGACCAACCAGTTTGTAAACACCATGACTCAACAGCCGAGCATCGAGCAATTACTGCCCCTAGAGCCTAGTGATGAGGCAGAGCTTGGTCATCATTGGGACTATCTGTATGAGCCTGATGCGCAAGAATTACTGGATGGCCTTTTATCGCGCTATGTTGAGTCACAGGTATATCAAGGCGTTGTAGAAAATAAAGCATGCGAACAAGCGGCCAGAATGTTGGCCATGAAAAATGCCACCGAGAATGCTGGTGAGCTGATTGATGAATTACAACTGCTTTATAACAAAGCCCGTCAGGCGGCGATTACTCAAGAGCTGTCAGAAATTGTTGGTGGCGCTGCAGCGGTATAAAGTTAAACAAAGTTAAAAGGTTGAGTTAAGAGGAACCGAAAATGAGTAGTGGAAGAATCGTACAAATTATTGGTGCCGTTATCGACGTGGAATTCCCACGGGATCAGGTGCCTAGCGTGTATGACGCCCTAGTGGTAGACGACAAGGGGCTGACCCTAGAGGTTCAGCAACAGCTTGGCGATGGCGTCGTGCGCACAATTGCCATGGGTTCCTCAGAGGGCATTAGCCGCGGTCTAGGTGTGGAAAATACCAAAGCCCCAATTTCCGTGCCCGTGGGTACTGAAACCTTAGGCCGCATTATGGATGTTCTTGGTAATCCCATCGATGAAAAAGGTCCAGTGGGTGAAAAAGAGCGCGCCGCGATTCACCGCAAGCCACCCGCCTATGACGAACTGGCGGCTTCCGACGAACTGCTAGAAACAGGGATTAAAGTTATCGACCTTGTCTGTCCCTTTGCAAAAGGCGGTAAGGTCGGTCTATTTGGTGGTGCTGGTGTTGGTAAGACTGTAAACATGATGGAACTGATCAACAATATCGCTACCGAGCACTCAGGCCTTTCAGTATTTGCCGGTGTGGGTGAACGCACAAGGGAAGGTAACGACTTTTACTACGAAATGCAGGAGTCTGGGGTTGTCAATGTTGATAAGCCCAGTGAATCAAAAGTGGCTATGGTTTACGGGCAAATGAATGAGCCCCCCGGAAACAGATTGCGTGTAGCACTGACCGGTTTGACGATGGCAGAAAAATTCCGCGACGAGGGTAAAGATGTACTGTTGTTCGTGGATAACATCTATCGCTACACCCTCGCCGGTACTGAAGTATCTGCACTGCTTGGTCGTATGCCGTCAGCTGTAGGCTATCAGCCCACACTGGCTGAAGAAATGGGTGTTCTGCAAGAGCGTATTACCTCAACCAAAACAGGTTCGATCACATCGGTACAGGCGGTGTATGTACCTGCGGATGACTTAACAGATCCATCTCCAGCAACAACCTTTGCTCACTTGGACTCAACAGTGGTACTCAGCCGTGATATTGCTTCAAAAGGTATTTATCCAGCGGTAGATCCACTAGATTCAACCTCTCGCCAGCTAGATCCACTGATAATTGGTCAGGCCCACTATGAAGTGGCTCGAGGCGTGCAATCGGTACTTCAACGCTACAAAGAACTAAAAGATATTATTGCTATCTTGGGCATGGACGAATTGTCTGAGGAAGATAAGTTAGCGGTAGCTCGAGCACGTAAAATCGAGCGTTTCCTCTCACAGCCCTTCCATGTAGCTGAGGTCTTTACGGGTGCACCGGGTAAATATGTTTCTCTCAAAGATACCATTGCAGGATTTGAAGGTATCCTCAAAGGAGAATACGACCATTTGCCAGAGCAGGCCTTCTATATGGTTGGTTCAATTGAAGAAGCAACAGAAAAAGCGAAAACGCTTTAACCATTGCTAACGAAAACTGCGAAGGTAATAGAGGACTAAACTATGACGACAGTTCAATGTGATATTGTAAGTGCCAATGAGTCACTGTTTTCTGGTCCTGTGGAAATGGTTGTGGCTACCGGTTCACTCGGTGAGCTTGGCATCAATGCTGGCCATGCCCCGCTACTGAGTGACCTAAAGCCAGGCCCAGTGCGCATTATCAAGTCGGCCGGGGAAGAAGAACTGTACTATCTTTCGGGGGGCTATTTGGAAGTTCAACCCAATGCAATTTCTATATTAGCGGATACTGCTGTGCGCGCTGATGATATTGATGAAGCTGCTGCTGCTGAGGCGGTAAAAGCAGCTGAGCAGGGGCTGGCCAATCAAAACGGGGAAATTGAATACTCAAAAGCCGCGGCCATGTTAGCGGAAGCAACGGCACAGTTGCGTACGGTGCAAACACTACGTAAAAAACTTGGCGGTTAATTTGTTAATGACTGACTCGCTGTATGATGGTGAATAGAGAAAAGGGGGGGCATTGCCGCCCTTTTTTAATGCTTAAATTCACATTAACCATGCGTTGGAAACTTGAGCTTAAAGGCAATTAAAAGTAACTTAGACCTCTTACAGTATCCAATAGCAGGGCATTAATAGGATCCTATGCGACAGACCGATATTATTATACTTGCCGCCGGCAAAGGAACGCGTATGTGTTCCACGCTACCCAAAGTGCTGCATAAGTTGGCATCGCGGTCCTTATTGGGGCATGTCCTAAACGCCACCAGTACGGTGGACAATGCGCAAACTATTGTAGTGACCGGCCATGGTGCTGAGTTGGTAGAGTCTGAGGTTAGCGACAGCGGTGCAGTCTGTGTCAATCAGGCACAGCAGTTGGGTACAGCCCATGCAGTTCAATGTGCCCTCCCCCATTTAAGAGATAATGCTCGGGTTCTAGTGCTCTACGGCGATGTACCTTTAATTGATCCACGCACTATTCAGACGATGGTCAATACAGTGTCTGGGACACAGATGGCACTGTTGACTGTTGAGTTAGACGACCCCACAGGCTATGGTCGTATAGTGAGAGATGACAACGAAAACATTGAGGCCATTGTTGAACAAAAGGATGCAACCCCAAAACAATTGCAGATCAATGAAGTGAATACTGGGGTAATGGCTCTTAGCGGTGAGCATCTTAAAGCATGGCTGTCACAGATTGACAACAAAAATGCCCAGGGGGAGTACTACCTTACTGATTTAATTGCAATCGCTAGACAGCAGGGTATAACAATTACTAGTATAAAGCCGCTATCGGCCACCGAGGTACAGGGTGTGAATAACAGACAACAATTAAGTCAGCTAGAGCGAGCCCACCAGCAAAAAATGGCTGAGACCTTAATGGACAGTGGCACTAGTTTGGCTGACCCACAGCGCTTCGATCAGCGCGGTACACTTAAATCAGGTACGGATAACTATATTGATATCAACTGTATCTTTGAAGGCGATGTCACACTGGGTTCCAACGTGCATATTGGTCCCAACTGCTACATTATAAATAGCGTTATTGGGGACGGCGTACAAATAAAAGCCAACTCAGTGATAGAAAATGCTGTCATTGGGGACCGCGCAGTTGTTGGGCCTTTTGCCAGAATTCGTCCCGATACCCAACTGGCTGCCGATACCAAAGTTGGCAATTTTGTCGAGATTAAAAAATCCACTATAGGAAAAGGTAGCAAAGTAAACCACCTCAGTTACGTAGGCGATGCCGAACTGGGCGACGGAGTTAATATAGGTGCCGGCACCATCACCTGCAACTACGATG
>CAXEWB010000205.1:0-3891 GCA_963999835.1 uncultured Cellvibrionales bacterium
CTCTATTAAAGGGCTCAGCATTAAATTGTTTATTTGTTTCGACCATAAACTTTCCTAACTTCAAATTTGTGTGGGGCTGTATGTGACTATATGGGACCTTAAGAGGATTTTAATCGAGCCAATAAGCTGGACGTATCCCATCGGCTACCGCCCAATTCTTGTACCTCACTGTAGAACTCATCAACCAGCTTAGTCACTGGCAGGTCACTGCCATTAAGCTTGGCTTCCTCCAAGGCAAAACCTAGATCCTTGCGCATCCACTCCACAGCAAAACCGTGATTATACTCCCCCGCTAACATTGTTTTGTAGCGATTTCCCATCTGCCAAGATTGCGCAGCGCCTTTACTAATCACTTCCACCACCTGATGAGCATCAAGACCAGCTTTTTCAGCAAAATTTAATCCCTCAGAGAGACCCTGTACTAAGCCTGCAATACAAATTTGATTGACCATCTTACACAGTTGGCCATGGCCTGCTGGCCCCATCAAAGTCACAGCTCTGGCATAACTCTGCATAAGGGGTTTAACCCTATCGAAGACAGACTCTTCGCCACCACACATAACAGTCAACTGACCATTCTCTGCGCCCTGCTGCCCACCTGAAACTGGCGCATCGAAAAAATGACAGCCACACTGGTTGACACTCTCAGCGAGTTCATTGGCTAATTGAGCCGAGGTGGTTGTGTGGTCAACCAGAATAGAGCCCGACGCTAATCCAGCCAGAATACCCTGATCACCAAGCACAACGTCTTTGACATCGGCGTCATTGCCGACACAAACAAATACCACGTCAACGTTCTCAGCTGCCAATTTAGGTGTCTTGGCCAACTCCCCCTCATAGGTATCGGCCCAGCGCTGAGCAACCTCTGCTGTTCGATTGTAGACAGCCACTGAATAGCCATGCTGGCTCAGCCAGCCTGCCATCGGATAACCCATCACCCCAAGACCAACAAAAGCAACACGCGCCTTATTCATTTAAATCAGCCCCCTGTAAATTAGAATTAATAGCACGCCTAATAGCAAGCGATAGATAACAAAGGGCATCATGCCAATTCTATCTATGAGGCGAAGAAAGGCATGGATACAGAAGTAAGCGGTTAGACCTGACACAATGGTTCCCAGAGCAATAGAAACCCAAGCCACTGATTGCTGGGACAATAGTTGAAGTGCTTTATAACCCCCACTAAGAGAAATAATGGGTATCGCCATTAGGAAGGAAAATCGAGCAGCTGAGTTGCGATCAAAACCAAGTGCTAAGGCTGCAGTCATAGTTATACCTGATCGGGAAGTGCCCGGAACTAATGCCAAAACTTGCGCTACACCAATCAAACATGCTGATTTCCAAGACATCGCTTGCAAACTCAAAGAGTCCTTATGGCGCCAATCTGCCCAACCTAATAATAGGCCAAAAAAAATGGTTGTGGTTGCTATAACCGCTACCGAACGCAGATACAATTCAATAAAGCCACCAGCTACTAGGCCGACCACTGCTGCAGGTAACGTTGCCAGCACGATAAACCACAGCATACGACTTTCAGCGTTGCTATCCGCACCTTGAAAGGTGGTTTTAAACCAAGCACGAAGCAGTAAAGCTAGATCATTCTTAAAGTAAATAAGCACTGCTACCAGAGAGCCAACATGAACAGCAACATCGAAGGCTAGGCCTTGATCCTCCCAACCCAAAATAGCCGAGGGTAAAATGAGGTGCGCCGAACTGGAAATGGGCAGAAACTCCGTTAAGCCCTGAATAATTGCAAGCCAAAGAGCCTGTATAAGATCCATGGTTTACCCCTCCCTCAAACGTTTTCTTTTTTGCCAAGCCTCGGCACCGCGCAGATACACTAGGTCAACTTCCGTCACTGGTAGGGCATTGCCTTTTATTATTTCCGCTTGCGCTAAAGGAAGAATCGCCTCCGCAAGAGGGTATAGCGGTTTGTATATGACAGCTAATTCTGGCCTACTCTCAACAAGAGGATCTGCTTCACCGACTATTAGCGCTGGGCTTGCAGTATCGATGCGGGAACGTGCTTGCTCAACACCCAATAGCTGATCATCCTCGATGGGCACAATATCGCCGTCATTACCCAGTCTATAACGGCCCATATTGTACTCTGACATTCTCGCATCTAGCAGCGCAATAATCTCTGCACCCGCAGATAGATCAATATCTGAACAGTGTTTGCTGAGATAAGTAGCTACCATTACTTTAAGAGTAGATAGAGGTACAACGGGTATATCATTAGCATAAGCTAAGCCCTGGACTGTGGCAAAACCAATACGCAATCCGGTGAAGGATCCAGGTCCAACGGTCACAGCGATAGCATCCAGTTGATTGGGCTGAACATCAGCCTCTGTGAGGGTATCCTTTACCATAGTCATGAGCAGTTTTGAATGAGACCGAGGCTCATCTGAAGAGCGAGCGAAGGTACGGTTTGCGACCTTAAGGGCCACTGAACAGGCTATAGTGGATGTCTCAACTGCTAATATTGAGGTCATTGTTTACTCTTATGCCAACTAGCGCTCTGCCTCATTAAGGCTAGACAAAACTTTACTAATAGCAGTATACCCTAAATAGTCTTATCACTAGTCCACAGAATAACTATTTGCCTTTGCGTAGAAAAAAGCGGCTAATGAATCTTGAATAAAAATGTTTAGTTGTCTGACTGGCTCTCTAACTAAGACTTGAGGTAACTCTTGCCTGTACTTCATCGAGAGTGCCCATACCATCAATGGATGCAAAAATAGGCGAACCCAGATTAACTTCAGCGAGGTCCTTGTAGAATTTTACTAAGGGCTCGGTTTGGCTGTGATAGACCGACAGGCGATTTCTAATTGTCTCCTCACGATCATCCTCACGCTGAATGAGTGGCTCCCTAGTCAAATCATCTAAACCAGCATTCTGTGGAGGATTGTGTTCTAAATGGTAGACTCTACCACTGCCCTCGTGAACACGTCGACCACTTAAGCGCGATACAATTTGCTCATCATCAACGAAAATTTCAACAACGAAATCTATGCTTACACCTGCATCCTTTAACGCCTGCGCTTGTGGAATTGTTCTGGGGAAGCCATCGAGGAGAAACCCATTGGCGCAGTCCGCTTGCTCAATACGCTCCTTAACCAATGCAATAATCAGCTCATCAGAAACTAATGCGCCAGAATCCATCACATCTTTAACTTTTAGACCTAATTCAGACCCTGACTTAATTGCAGCGCGCAACATATCGCCAGTAGATACCTGAGGTACAGCATATTTTTCAGAAATAAACTGAGCCTGTGTGCCTTTTCCTGCACCTGGAGGGCCTAATAAAATCAATCTCATTAATCGCAATCCTTTAAAAAACTGTTTTCTACTTACTAAATAACTGAGAACAAAAAATAACATTGTCCCCAAGGCACTGAAACATTATGAATGCCAATAATATACCCGCGCAAAAAGGAGATGCACCATACACCGATTAAATGGGTCAAACAAGCCAAGCTATTAAAAAATAACCAAAGATTTAGCTGTTTAGCTTATTGGGGAAATGTACTTGATAAGGAACGGTAATTCTTTTTACTTAATGTTTTTGGCACTGACAATAAAAGCCTTAACTTTCGCCTTATCTTTAACACCGGGTGCAGATTCAACCCCGCCGCTAACATCCACCATATCCGGTTTGACCTGTGCCACGGCATTGGCCACATTATCGGGTGTTAATCCACCTGCGAGAATAAGTGGATAATCCCTTGAAGTGGGCAACCTAGACCAATCAAAGCTGTGCCCAGTGCCGCCGTAAAGGTCATCACTCCAAGCGTCAAAAAGGAAGCCACCCTGCGCTTGGTAAGCAGCAACCTCAGCATCTATATCAAGACCCGGTCGCATGCGCACTGCTCTGATGAAAGGGTAATC
>CAXEWB010000206.1:0-6922 GCA_963999835.1 uncultured Cellvibrionales bacterium
GAACTGACTATAATGCGTCGCCATCAAAGTAGCGTCCCATCAAGGGGCTTGACAGGCCACAGATGTGCACCAAGGCCCATTTTCAATGTTTTCCGTTAATTCGGAGTCCTTTTAAACAAGGAGAGAACCTGTTGTGAGTAAAAAAAGGCCAATTAATTTAGATATTGGGACAATTAAACTCCCTATCACATCCTATGTTTCTATCTTACACCGTATATCTGGCGTCATTTTATTCTTTGCTGTAGCCATAATGCTCTATGCGCTTGAAGCCAGTTTAGCATCTGAACAGAGTTTCGACGCTTTGAAGAATTTTTTCTCAAGTACTCTTTTTCAAATCATTCTCTGGGGCTGTCTAATTGCACTGACCTATCACGTCATTGCCGGCTTGAGGCACATAGTGATGGATTTCGGAATTGGTGAGGACAATTTTCAAGCTGGCCGCCGAAGTGCATGGTTAGTGGTGATTATTGCAGTTATTTGTATTTCATTGATCACAGGATGGGTTTTTGTATGGTAACAACAGTGACAAGCTTGGGTCGCAGTGGCCTTTCGGATTGGCTCTTACAGCGAATATCTGCGGTAGTTATGTTCTCCTATTTGATATTTCTCTTAGCGTACACATTTAGCAATCCCGATATAGACTATGAGCAGTGGGTAAGTCTGCATCAATCTATAGTCATGCGTGTTTTTAGTCTGTTAACCATTCTCTCTATTGCTGCCCACGCATGGATAGGTATGTGGTGTGTTCTAACAGACTATGTGACTACCCGATTGATTGGACCAAAAGCAACTGCAATTCGTATGACTCTGCAGTTACTTATGATTGCTATGACTCTGCTCTATGTAATTTGGGCAATTGATATTCTTTGGGGAATTTAGGAAGATGGCGAATATTAGGACCATGAATTTTGATGCGGTGATCGTTGGTGGCGGCGGCTCGGGCATGCGTGCGGCACTCCAGCTAGCTCAATCTGGCTATAAGACGGCGGTAATTACTAAAGTGTTTCCAACCAGATCTCACACTGTGTCTGCCCAGGGGGGCATTACCTGTGCAATTGCCAGTGATGATCCCAATGACCAATGGCAGTGGCATATGTATGACACGATAAAGGGCTCTGATTATATTGGTGACCAAGAAGCCATCGAATATATGTGTAAGACGGGGCCAGAGGCGATCTTTGAAATGGAGCATATGGGCCTGCCGTTTTCAAGAAATGAAGACGGTCGCATCTATCAGCGGCCTTTTGGTGGACAGTCAAAGGACTTTGGTTCTGGTGGTCAAGCCGCTCGGACATGTGCCGCAGCTGATCGAACCGGTCACGCATTGCTGCATACTCTTTATCAGGGCAACCTGAAAAATAAAACCGTCTTTCTCAATGAATGGTTTGCCGTTGACCTAGTGAAAAACGCTGACAATGCTGTTGTAGGCGTTATTGCTATCAATATTGAGAGTGGTGAAACGGTGTATGTAAAATCTAAGGCCACAGTTTTTGCAACTGGTGGTGCAGGTCGTATCTATGCGTCCACTACCAACGCGCATATTTGCACCGGTGATGGAATTGGAATGGCTCTGCGAGCGGGTTTCCCCATGCAGGATATGGAGATGTGGCAATTTCATCCCACTGGTATACATGGCGCCGGTACACTGGTCACTGAAGGCTGTCGTGGTGAAGGTGGATACCTCATTAATAAAGATGGTGAGCGCTTTATGGAGCGTTATGCACCAAACGCAAAAGACCTTGCTGGTCGTGACGTAGTGGCTCGCTCTATGGTGCTAGAAATCCTTGAGGGCAGAGGCTGTGGCGAAAACGGTGATCATGTATTCCTAAAATTAGATCATTTAGGAGAGGAAACGCTGAATGCTAAGTTGCCTGGTATACTTGAGTTATCCCGCACCTTTGCCCATGCCGACCCCGTGGTTGAGCCAATTCCTGTAGTTCCTACCTGTCACTATATGATGGGCGGTATTCCAACCAACATTAATGGACAGGCATTGTCTGTTGATGAAAATGGCCAAGATCATGTAATTGAAGGGTTTTATGCCTGCGGTGAGGCAGCCTGTGTATCTGTGCATGGCGCCAATCGTTTAGGGGGTAATTCCCTGTTGGATTTGGTGGTGTTTGGTCGTGCTTCAGGGCTGTTTATCGAAAAACAATTGCGTGAGGGCATTGATCTCAAAGATGCCACTGAAGATGAGATTGAAAGTGCTATGGCTGGTTTAAATCGCCTTAATCAATCTGAGGGTGGTGAAAGAGCTTCAGTCTTGCGTGCGGAATTACAAACCATCATGCAGAATTATTTTGGTGTCTTCCGTCGCGGCGACTATATGAAGGATGGTATAGAAAAACTTAAAGCACTGCGTCCACGTATAGAAAATGTTGCCCTTGAGGACAAAAGTAACGCCTTTAATACCGCACGTATTGAAGCGCTTGAATTGCAGAATTTGCTCGAGGTTGCTGAGGCTACAGCATTCGCTGCAGAGGGTCGAAGCGAGAGTCGTGGCGCTCATGCCAGAGAGGACTTTCAAGATCGAGATGACGAAAATTGGCTCTGTCATTCAATCTACTTCCCTGACAGTAAAAGCTTGGGTAAGCGAGACGTTAACTTCACACCACAAACACGTGAGGCCTTTGAGCCAAAAGTGCGTACCTATTAGGAGAGGTAGACTAGTCAATGTTAGAAGTCAGTATTTATCGCTATAATCCTGAGGTTGATTCCGAGCCCTACATGCAAGATTTTACTGTGGACACACAGGGTAAGGATCTTATGGTTTTGGATGTTTTGGAAAAATTAAAAGCAGAGGATCCAACCCTCGTTTTTCGTAGATCTTGCCGTGAGGGTGTCTGTGGTTCAGATGGGGTAAATATTTCTGGAAAAAATGGACTGGCCTGTGTTACGCCGCTCTCTGATGCAGTAAAAAATAATAAACTGACTATTAGACCGCTCCCTGGCCTACCTGTGATCAGAGATTTGGTGATTGATATGAGTCAATTCTATGCTCAGTATGAAAAAATCCAGCCCTATCTGGTCAACGATAATCCAGCACCTGCCATAGAGCGTCTTCAGTCTCCTGAGGACCGAGCAAAGTTAGATGGCTTGTACGAATGCATCCTCTGTGCCTGTTGCTCTACTGCCTGCCCATCTTTTTGGTGGAATCCGGATAAATTTATTGGTCCATCAGGACTTCTACAGTCCTATCGATTCCTGGCTGATAGCCGCGATACTGCTACTGAGCAGAGATTGGCAAATCTTGATGATCCCTTTAGTGTGTTCCGCTGTCATGGCATCATGAACTGTGTTCAAGTCTGCCCCAAAGGCTTAAATCCGACAAAAGCTATTGGCCATATAAGAAATATGTTGGTGAGCAACGCTACCTAAGTATCTTTTCACCTTTTTATGCTATCAAACAGTGACTTTTACTGGTGGTAAGGTACATAAAGGTTTAAAATACCGGCTATTGTATTTAATGATTTTGCAGTAGCTCTAAGGGGAAATGAAAAAATGTCAGAAGGCTTGATGGAGCGCTTTCTAAATTCCTCCCATTTTTCTGGCGGTAATGCCGCCTATATAGAAGAACTCTACGAAACATACCTCCACGAGCCCAATCGCGTGCCTGAGGAGTGGAGCAGTTTTTTTGACTCATTGCCCCGCACCAATGGATCGCTCGCCCCCGATGTTTCCCATGACACTGTTAAGCAGCACTTTGAGTTGCTTGGGCGGCGTCAAGCTAGACCAACGCCTGCCCCCGGTTCTGGAGGCATTCATCTTGAGCACGAACGCAAGCAGGTCAAAGTCGTTCAGTTAATAAGTTCCTATCGCTTTCGCGGCCATCAAAAGGCCAACCTAGATCCTCTGGGGATTATGCAGCGTGAGACAGTCCCTGATTTAGAGTTGCAGTTCCACGGTCTCACACAGGCAGATCTAGATACCACGTTCCAGACTGGCCCCCTGTATATGGGCAAATCAGAAGCCACGCTTAGAGAAATAGTTGATACCCTTGAGGAAAGTTATTGTCAGCACTTAGGTGCTGAGTTTATGCATATTACATCGTTGGCAGAGAAGCAATGGCTAGCTCAGCGTTTTGAATCGGTGCGTTCCAAGCCTACCTATGGTGATGAGGCAAGGTTAGACGTACTCAATCGTTTGACTGCGGCCGAGGGCTTAGAAAAGCACCTAGATTCAAAATATCCGGGAACCAAGCGTTTTGGTCTCGAGGGAGGTGAAAGCCTCATACCTCTGGTTGACTGTTTGATACGTCGCTCTGGAGAGTATGGCTGTAAAGAAATAGTGATGGCTATGGCGCACCGTGGGCGCCTTAATGTGCTAGTTAATGTGCTGGGCAAAAATCCTGCAGAGTTATTTGATGAGTTTGAGGGCAAGCGTTTAGTTAATACCTCAGGTGATGTGAAGTACCACCAGGGTTTTTCTTCAAATGTCATGACACCGGGCGGAGAGGTGCATCTCGCGTTGGGCTTTAATCCGTCTCACCTAGAAATTTCCAGCCCAGTTGTCATCGGTTCTGGGCGTGCTCGTCAAGATCGTCGACAAGATCCAAAAGGGCACAAGGTAGTGCCTATTATTATGCATGGTGATGCGGCGTTTGCCGGACAGGGCGTAGTAATGGAGACCTTTCAGTTATCGCAGACTCGAGCCTATAAAACTGGCGGAACTGTTCATATTGTTATTAATAATCAGGTAGGCTTTACCACTAGCCGGCAGGATGATGCACGTTCAACTGAGTACTGCACTGATATTGCCAAGATGGTTCAGGCGCCCATACTTCATGTCAATGGTGACAATCCTGATGCGGTAATGTTTGCTGCCATGCTAGCTATTGATTATAGGTATGAGTTTGGTAAAGATATTGTGATCGATTTGGTCTGTTATCGTCGTCGTGGGCACAACGAGACGGATGAGCCCTCTGCCACTCAACCTCTCATGTATGATGTGATACGCAATCATCCCACTACGCGTCGCCTTTATGCAGAAAAATTAGTCACTGAAGGCGTGGTTACGCAGAGTCAGGCTGACAAAATGAGCGATGATTACCGCGGCAGTCTTGATAGAGGTGAGTTTGTCGTTCATAACCTGGTTCGTGAGCCAGATACCAGTCTGTTTGTTAACTGGGAGCCCTACCTCAATCACGACTGGCGAACGCCTGCTGAAACAGGGATTGATCTAAAACAATTGCAGGCTATTGCAAGTAAAATTAGTTCCATTCCCGATGGCATTAAAGTACAGCGTCAGGTCGCTAAAATATATGATGATAGACGTAAAATGTCTGGTGGCGCACTACCATTGAATTGGGGTATGGCAGAGTTGCTCGCCTATGCGACATTGTTGGAAGAGGGCTATCCGGTTCGCATTACAGGTCAAGATGTAGGTCGAGGAACTTTTTCTCACAGACATGCGGTTATTCACAACCAAAAGGATGGCAAGACCTATCTGCCATTACAGGCTTTAACGGATGATCAAGCACGGTTTGATATCTATGATTCTGTGCTCTCGGAGGAGGCAGTACTGGCATTTGAATATGGCTATGCCACAACTGCTCCCAAAGGGCTTATCATCTGGGAGGCACAGTTTGGTGACTTTGCCAATGGTGCTCAGGTAGTGATTGATCAGTTTATTGCTAGTGGTGAAAATAAGTGGGCCCGATTGTCAGGTTTAACTATGATGTTACCCCACGGCTTTGAGGGACAGGGTCCGGAGCACTCTTCAGCGCGATTGGAGAGATTTCTCCAACTCTGTGCGCAGCACAATATGCAAATAGCCATACCTACTACGCCCGCACAAATTTTCCATCTGTTGCGCCGCCAAGCGATCCGACCAATGCGCCGTCCGTTGGTGATCATGAGTCCCAAATGGATTCTGCGTCATAAGTTGGCCACCTCATCACTTGAAGAGCTTGCCAATGGAGAATTCCAAACCACTATTGGCTCTCACCTCGATTCCGCAGCGGTCGAGCGTGTAATCTTGTGCTCTGGCAAGGTTTATTATCATTTATTTGAAGAGCGGGCTGCTCGAGGCATTGAAAACGTTGCCCTAGTTCGTATTGAGCAATTATATCCATTCCCCGATACCGAATTAACAGAGATCTTGAGCGCCTACAAAAATATGCAGAGTATTATGTGGTGTCAGGAAGAGCCGATCAATCAGGGCGCTTGGTACAGTAGCCAGCACCATATGAAACGGGTGATCAAGGAAATTAACCCAGACTTACAGCTAACTTATGTGGGTCGAGAAGGCTCCGCTGCCCCAGCTAGCGGATATATGTCTGTTCATTTGGAAGAGCAGAGCAAATTTATTGATGAAGCGTTATCTTTTGATAATTAAAAAACTAGGATTAGATAAATGGCAATTGACATAAAGGCACCGACCTACCCAGAGTCTGTTCAAGAGGGGACTTTAGCTACATGGCACAAAAAAGTGGGTGATGCGGTATCCCGTGATGAGCTTATTGTAGATATAGAGACGGATAAGGTGGTGCTCGAGGTAGTTGCGGCAGCCAGTGGCAAACTGGTTGAGGCCCTAAAAGATGAGGGAGATATTGTTCTCAGTAATGAGGTTATCGCAAAAATCGAGGAGGGTACCGTAGAAGCAGTAGCTCACAGTGACAGCCCTGAAGTTCAATCGGCATCAGAGGATTCCGGTCCACTAGTTAATCCCGCGGCAAAGAAACTCGCCAGTGAGCGTGGTATAGATCTTTCTAAGGTCATTGGTACCGGAAAAGGTGGTCGAATCACTAAGGAAGATGTGGTCAACTTTACTCCTACAGAATCCAAGCCTGTAGCAGTTGCTGGAGAGCCCCAATCCAACTCTGATGATGAAATGCCCGCTGGAGAGAGAGTTGAGCGCCGCGTGGCTATGACCCGTATGCGTAGCCGAATTGCTGAGCGTCTGCTTGAGGTTACTCAGACAA
>CAXEWB010000207.1:0-2369 GCA_963999835.1 uncultured Cellvibrionales bacterium
GTAATTGCTGAAGTTGCTAAGCAGATGGGTATACTGACTGTGGGTGTAGTGACCCGACCCTTCTCCTTTGAGGGTCGCAAACGTATGGAGATTGCCAGCGACGGCATCTCTCAATTAAAAGAGCGCGTGGACTCTCTGATTATAGTACCCAATGAAAAATTATTACAGGTGCTGGGTAGAGACTTTGCAGTGCTCAATGCCTTTAAACAGGCCAACGATATACTTTATGGGGCAGTGCAGGGAATTACTGACCTCATTCTCCTCGATGGTCTTATCAACGTAGACTTTGCAGATGTGCGCACGGTGATGTCTGAGATGGGTATGGCAATGATGGGCACCGGCGAGGCCAGCGGTGACGATCGTGGGGTTGTTGCAGCAGAGAGTGCAGTCAAATGCCCGCTGTTAGAAGATATCAACCTGCAGGGTGCTAAAGGAATACTGGTGAATATTACCACTGGTCATGATCTGACTTTGGGCGAATTTGAAGACGTGGGCAATACGGTTCGCGATTTCGCCGATGAAGATGCAACCATCATTGTTGGTAGCGTATTCGATTCGGGTATGGATGATCAGATGCGTGTAACAGTTGTTGCTACAGGATTACGCTCGGCGATACCACAGAAGGGGCCCACTGGCGTTATTGTAGATAATCAACCACCTCGCAAACCAAGTGGTGGCTTTGATTATGGACGCCTAGAGCAGCCCACCGTGAGCAGACGCAATTCGGTTTCATCAACTGCAGCAGATTCGACTGCTCATAAAATTGATCCTCAGATGGATGCTGAGGGTGATTACTTAGATGTTCCCGCTTTTCTGCGAAAGCAGGCCGACTAGACGCTAAATTAGCCATCCCCACCGCGCCTCATATTTTATATCTTGGTGGAGGGTGGCTTGTCTGGTAGAATTCAAGCAAACTGTAATACAACAGTATTTTATGATTAAGCAAAGGACATTAAAAAATCCCATTCGAGCCACTGGTGTAGGTCTTCACACTGGGGAAAAAGTCTATCTAATTCTCCACCCCTCAGAGCCAGATACTGGGATTGTATTCCGTCGTACCGATCTTGACCCGGCCGTTGAAATTCCTGCACGAGCTGAAAATGTTGGCGATACTACCCTGTCGACAACACTAGTGAAGGATAATGTGCGTATTTCTACTATTGAGCACCTGCTTTCTGCCCTTGCTGGGCTTGGTATTGACAATATTATGATAGATGTGTCTGCGCCAGAAATACCAATTATGGATGGCAGTGCTGCTCCATTTGTTTTTCTGCTTCAGTCAGCGGGTATCGTAGAGCAGGATGCACCTAAAAAGTTTATTCGTATCAAGCGCCCAGTCACTGTTAAACAGGATGACAAAGAGGCGACTTTTAGACCCTTCGATGGTTTCAAAGTAAATTTTGCAATAGAATTCGATCATCCTTTTTTTAACCGTCAAGTACTCAATGCAAGTATTGATTTCTCAAGTACCTCGTTTGTTAAAGAGATCAGCCGCGCACGTACCTTTGGTTTTATGCATGAGTTTGAGTATCTGCGCTCTCAGGGTTTAGCGAGAGGTGGAAGTTTAAACAATGCCATCGTGGTTGATGACAATCAGATAGTCAATGAAGATGGCTTGCGTTTTGAAGACGAGTTTGTAAAGCACAAAATTCTTGATGCCATTGGAGATCTTTACCTGCTTGGTAATAGTCTGATTGGCGAGTTTGATGCCCATAAATCGGGTCATGGTCTCAATAATGCGTCACTTCTGGCACTTATTGCAGAAAAAGATGCATGGGAAATGGTATCATTTGTTGACAACCCAGAAGAAGTTCCAATATTGTATGCTTGATAAATACTTGCTCGCTATCCATCAGTAACTAAATTGAGTGTTTGAATTGAAAATTATCCTAATTAGAAATCGTGCGGATAAGATAAGAACGATCAGTCTAAACAGCTGGGCGAAGACTATTTTATCTGTTGCTCTGCTTGGGATTCCTGTAGCGGCAGGTACGCTTTTGGGTGTAAAAATAGCTGACGGACGCTGGCAATTGTTATTTGATCAAAGTATTACCGAAATGCGTCAAGAGATTGTCATACAGCAACATGAACTCGATAGTGGACGTCAGCAGATCGTTAATTCACTCTCCTCCATGACTGCAAAACTGGCACAGATGAAGGCTCGTTTGGTGCGGTTAGATGCACTTGGGGAGCAGTTGACTCAGATCGCAAAACTTGAAGACGGTGAATTCGACTTTTCCTCAACCCCTGGTTTAGGAGGACCTGAGAATAAAGCGCTAGACAGTGAGCCTGTCAATCTTCATGGCCAAGCTGACTTGGCATTGCTATTCAACAAGCTTGAAAATTCATTAACTCATCGTGAATCGCAA
>CAXEWB010000208.1:0-4139 GCA_963999835.1 uncultured Cellvibrionales bacterium
AGGTTTAGGCGGGTTTCTCATTGTCGCATCCTGTATCTACCTATACCTGAGCCCTAAACTTCCCTCTGTGGAAGAGCTAAAGAAGGTGGAGATGCAAATCCCACTCAAGGTGTATTCACAAGACCTTGAAATTATTGCAGAGTTTGGCGAAAAAAAGCGCTCACCGGTCAACTTCAATCAAATACCCACAGCGATGGTGGATGCTTTTTTAGCCGCTGAAGATGATAGTTTTTTTGAACACCGAGGCATTGTTGTATCGGCCCTAGTTAGAGCTGCCTATGAACTGGTTGCTACTGGCTCTATACAGTCTGGTGGAAGCACCATCACAATGCAGGTGGCACGCAATTTCTTTCTCAGCAAACGTCAAGAATTCACGCGTAAGTTCAATGAAATACTACTGGCGTTTCGCATCGAGGAAGAACTCACCAAACAGGAAATACTGTCCCTCTACGCTAACAAAATTTATATGGGCAATAGGGCCTATGGCGTAGGTGCCGCAGCTCAGGTCTACTATGGGAAAACTCTAGATCAATTGACCCTAGCAGAAATGGCAATGATTGCCGGCCTACCCAAAGCACCGTCAAAATATAATCCGATCGCACAGCCGGAACGTGCCCTTCAGAGGCGAGACTGGATTCTGGGACGCATGCTGTCGCTTAAGAAAATTACTCCCAGCCAATATCAATTAGCCATCTCTGAGGCAGATAAAGCTACTTATCATGGATCAATTTCAAAAATTAATGCCGCCTATGCCGCGGAGATGGTTCGTCAGGAAATAATTGATCGCTTTGGTCTTCAGGCATACACCGAAGGCTACACTGCAGTAACCACCATAGATTCCAAGCTGCAGACCGAGGCTACCGAATCTCTACAGTCTGGCATCATGGCCTACGATGCACGACATGGATACCGTGGAGTGGAACAATCCGATCTGCCCGAGGATACTTGGGAGGAAGTTCTAAATAAGACCTCTAGCTACGCAGGCCTTGAGCCAGCTATTGTAATCAGCGCTGCAGATGACCACCTTATGCTGTTGCTAAAAAATGGGGAAATTCTTCCCCTGAACTGGATTGATGGACTCGATGGCTTGCGTCTCTATAAGTCAGCCAGCGCTCGCAGTGCACCGATTGGTTCAGCGCTTGAGATATTTGCGGTCGGAGATCTGATTCGGGTAACTAGAGACAGGACGTCTAATCGCTTGTCGCTCACTCAACGGCCGGTTGCTCAGGGCGCAATGCTCGTCCTATCACCTCAAGAAGGAGGTATCAGGGCACTGGTAGGTGGTTTTGACTTCCGTGAGAGCCGTTTCAATCGCATTACGCAGGCCAGCCGTCAACCGGGCTCAAACTTTAAGCCTTTTATTTATACCGTAGCGCTTAATAATGGATTTACCACCGCTTCAATTGTTAACGACGCTCCCGTAGTATTTGACGATAGAAAACTCGAAGATATTTGGCGACCCGAAAATGATGGTGGTAAATTCTATGGGCCAACCCGTATACGTGAAGCCCTGTATAGATCTCGCAATCTAGTATCAATTAGATTATTGCGCAGAATGGGTGTCGACCGCACACTAGAGGGGCTGCAGGCGTTTGGCTTTGATACTGGGGAAATGCCATCTGATTTGTCACTAGCTCTGGGCAGTCATGCCATGACACCACTTGAGATTGCGCGCGGCTATGCAACCTTTGCTAACGGTGGCTTTTTAATTAAGCCCTATGTGTTGGATAAGGTCATTGATCGTGATGGCAATATCATCTTTCAAGCAACACCGCCTATCGCCTGTGATCAATGCGATATTGTCGAAAATGATGAAGTTGATAAAAGTTTTGATATTTCTGCGCAAGAGATAGATCTGCAACTTCAAGAATTATTGGATAAATTAGCTGAAGAATCCGTACCTAACGCAGAAAAGGATAGCTATCAAATCATACAACAAGCACTTGAAAATGCGCCTGAAATACCACTCCAAAAAGCACCCAGGGTCATAGACTCACAGATTGCATTCTTAATAGATTCCATGCTCAAAGACGTCATTTTGAAGGGTACTGGCAGGAAGGCAAAATCTCTTAAGCGCAATGACTTAGCCGGTAAGACAGGAACAACTAATGGACCGCGAGATGCATGGTTTTCAGGTTATTCATCGCATCTTGTGGCCACCGCTTGGGTTGGATTTGACGATAACTCGATTTTAGGTCGCAACGAGTACGGCGGTTCAGCTGCGCTACCTATTTGGATTGACTTTATGGCCAAGGCTCTGGCTAACAAGCCTCAGATTAATCCACCTCAACCCAGCGGTATTGTGCGGATAAAAATTGATCCCAAAACAGGCTACAAAGTAGCGCCTAATCAACCTGGCATCTATGAGATATTTAGATCAAATAATATTCCCGATTTTGCAACAAAGGGCTCTCTTCCAAGTTCCAGTGAAGAACCCTTACCAGAGGATCTTTTTTGAGTTCTGAAATCACTCATCGGCTCAATTGGGACAGCATAGACACAGTGTTGTTAGATATGGATGGAACCCTTCTCGATCTGCATTTTGACAATTACTTTTGGACGAAGCACTTGCCCATAAGATACAGCGAAATACATGGGGTGCCCCATGCTCAGATCAATACCGAAATTCATACCCGCCTCAAGGAAAAACAGGGCAGTTTAGAATGGTATTGCACCGACTATTGGTCATCAGAATTTAGCCTAGACATTATTACTATCAAAAGTGAAGTAAAACATCTTATCTGTGAGCGCCCTCAGGTATTACCGTTCTTAGAAAGATTAGGCGCTATGGGCAAAAACAGGGTTCTGGTAACTAATGCCGACAGAGCTGGTTTAAAGCTTAAGTTTTCTAAGACTAAAATTGAGCCCCTTCTGGATACCGTCATATCTTCCCATGATTACGGTATCCCCAAAGAGCAACAGCAATTTTGGCATCAACTTAAACGGGATATCTCGTTTGATTTAACCCGAACGGTTTTTATCGATGATTCTATACCCGTACTGAGGGCTGCCAAAGACTTTGGCATTAGTCATATATTTGCAGTGACCCAGCCAGATAGCACACAGCCTCAGCGAATTCATAGCGAGTTTCCCAGACTAGGCAATTTTTTAGATCTACTGAGCCCTGTCAATGGATAAGGTTCGCATTGATAAATGGCTGTGGGCAGCGCGCTTTTTTAAAACTAGAGCGCTAGCGAAAACGGCAATTGAAAATGGTCGGGTACTAATTGAAGAAAGCAAACCACTTAAAACGAAGCCAAGCCGTATGTTAGAACGCGGTCTTACACTGAAAATTCGTCAAGGTTTTGATGAAAAGACCGTTGTCGTAGAGGCTCTCTCAGATCAGCGCCGAGGCGCTTCGGAAGCCCAATTACTGTACCGAGAAACACAGCAGAGCATTGAAGCGAGAGAAAAAACTTCTGCCGAACGCAAAGCCTTCAACAGCTCGATACCAAAAACAATTAGACCTAATAAAAAACAGCGCAGGCAAATTCATCGATTTCTGCGTGAGGAGTAATAAGAGCGTCTGAGTCGGTATTTTGTTATCTCCTCCGGATATTTTTGAGTAAAATAACGGCCAATGAACTCAGCAGACACTAGACAAGGGTTTTTATTCGATGGCACCGATATTCGCGGTGAGATATGCTCACTTGAATCTAGCTATTTGGAAATAATGTCACGTCAAAGCTATCCACCTGTTGTGAGTGAGTTATTAGGTGAATTTTTGGCAGCCGCCAGCTTACTCAGTGCCACCCTTAAATTCCCTGCTATAGTGAGCATCCAAGCACTTGGTCAGGGCCCAATAAAAACTGTGATGGCCGAGTGCTATCAGAAAACTAAGTTGAGGGGCATTGTCCGCGGTGACCTTGAGTCTATTTTGGGACCGCAAAGCATACAACAACTACTTGGCGCGGCAACCTTAGCTATCACTGTTGAACCCCAAGGTGGCGAGCGCTATCAGGGCATCATACCCCTAGACAAAAATAGCCTCAGCGCATGCCTCGAGGATTATTTTACCCAGTCTGAACAGTTGGCGACAAAAATCAAACTGTGCGCAAATAATCAAAGGGTAAGTGGCATTTTGATACAACAAATGCCGCGTACTGTGGAAAAGGAAAAATCTGAGGCAGACTGGCAAC
>CAXEWB010000209.1:0-2239 GCA_963999835.1 uncultured Cellvibrionales bacterium
AAAAGCCATTGAATCCTGTGAGTAATTTTCAATTTATGCTTGAGCCTCGGGCTTTTCGCAACCTACAAAGTGGCGAAAGTGTAGCCGCTCATAGTTGGAACTATAGTCCTTCCGTGCATGCGGTAGCTGCAATTGGCAATCCCCAGCGTTTTGCCGCTACTTTGGAGTCTCTTGGCTTAGAGGTTATCCTGCATGCCGTCGATGATCATAAGCCTCTGCATTCCGATTTACTTAACTTTAATGATAACAACCCTGTTATTATCACCGAAAAAGATGCGGTGAAGCTGAGATCAGTTAGAAATCAGCATATCTGGGTTTTAGAGACCGACATAAGCTTAGATGATGGATTTCTAGATGGCTTTCTAGCGCGCATTAAATTAACAGCAAATAAGGAATACTGAGGCCTAGTATGTCATTTATTGTCATTATTCCAGCCCGTTATGCCTCGACAAGATTGCCGGGTAAGCCTCTATTGGATATACAGGGGTTGCCGATGATACAGCGTGTTTGGCAACAGGCCTGCAGAAGCGATGCTAGCCGCGTGGTGATTGCCACTGACGATAAACGTATACAGCAGGTGGCTGAAGAGTTTGGTGCCGAGGTTTGTATAACTCGATCTGATCATGCCTCTGGTACAGATCGCATACAGGAGGTTGCGACCCAGCTCAATTTAGATGCTCAGCAAATACTGGTTAATGTGCAAGGGGATGAGCCGTTAATCCCTCCTGTGGTCATTAATCAAGTAGCCAGTAACCTAGCAGATCAGGTGGGTGCGGGTGTTTCAACGCTATGTGAGCCAATCGATAATGTAGAGGATTTCCAAAACCCCAATGTGGTCAAGGTAGTCGCAGATAAACATAGCATGGCAAGGTATTTTAGTCGTGCGCCCATACCCTGGCCTCGAGAGCATTTTTTGAGTGGTAAAGTTTCAATGCCCAGTGACAGTTCTGCGCGACGTCATATAGGAATATATGCTTACAGAGTTGCAGCGTTGAATGACTTTGTCTCCTGGTCTTTAGCGCCCCTAGAATCTGAGGAATGTTTAGAGCAGCTACGTTTTCTACATAATGGTGTAGGTATTTATGTTGCTGATGCAAAAGTCGCGGTCCCCTCTGGTATAGATAATGAAGAGGATTTATATAAAGTAATAAATACAATAAATTCATAGGTTTATACAATTAATCTATAATATTAATCAACATAAAAATTATGTCAAAAATTTCGCTATTATTTGTCTGTCTTGGCAACATCTGTCGCTCTCCCACAGCGCATGCAGTCTTTCAAGCGTTGGTAGATTCACAGGGCTTAACGGAAAAAATAAGTGTAGATTCGGCAGGTACCGGCGACTGGCATCTGGGTAGAGCGCCTGACAGGCGAGCGCAAAAACATGCCATGATACGTAACTATGATATGAGTGCTTTGCGAGCGAGATTGGTTGTTCAGCAAGACTTCCACCAATTTGATTATATCTTGGCTATGGATCACTCTAATTTTAGTGATCTTGAGGCAATGCAACCGCCTAACACATCTTGCAAACTTTCGTTGTTTCTTGAGTACTGTCAAAACCCAACCTTTGCTGACTATCAGGAAGTGCCGGATCCCTATTATGGCGGTGATAGTGGGTTTGAGCTTGTTTTGGACCTTGTTGAGGATGCTTCTGCCGGCTTGTTAGAACATATTAAGGCGCGATTATGAGTGCTTTATCGTCTGACATTACGCTGCTAAGGGATTTCAGTTTACAAAAACACAACACCCTAGCCCTCCCGGCCTGTGCTGAGTATTTTTGTTTAGTAAATGACGTTGATCAGCTTTACCAGGCCCTAGTATTTGCCAAACAAAACAAGCTAGACATTACACCGCTGGGTGAGGGCAGTAATTTGGTTCTAGCAACAAATATTAAGGGCTTGGTGATTGCTCTGGAGCTTAAGGGTATAGAGGCTGAAATACAGGATGCAGAGAAGGTGCTTGTGACCATAGCAGCCGGTGAAAACTGGCACGATACTGTCGCCTACTGTCTTGAGCAGGGCTTCTTCGGCCTTGAGAATTTGGCTCTTATTCCAGGCACTGTTGGGGCGGCACCCATACAAAATATTGGCGCCTATGGTGTTGAACTCAGTGATTACTTTGTATCTTTAACCGCCCTCGAAATCTCTACAGGAGAATTGGTACAGCTAGACGCTCAAAAGTGTGAATTTGCCTACCGTTCAAGTATTTTTAAACAGCGGGCACTGGACCAATA
>CAXEWB010000210.1:0-2892 GCA_963999835.1 uncultured Cellvibrionales bacterium
GAAGCACTACGTCATCATCAACAATAGCAACCACCCTATCCAACAGGGTAAGTTCCGCTTTTGAATTTATGGGCAGCAGCACTAGGCATATGACGACAGTTGCAAATAGGGATTTAAAATTTTTCCAATGGTTCATAACCCTGTATACCTTTTTGTAAAATTGTATCGACACGACCTCCAGTACCTGCAAGGCCCTTCAGTTGAACTTGCAAGAATATACCATTTTTAGGTGCCAGATCTCGCTCTGGGAACAGTAGTTCATCTTTGCGTTCTAGCCAGCGACGCAGCACAAGACTAGCGCGCCAACAGCAGTTGTTATACTCAAAACCAGCGAATAACTCTAGTTCCCTTTTATTGGTTAGATCATGATTCCAGCGGCCCACCCAGTTAAAATTTCTGCCTATCGGAACGAAAAAGGAAATATCCGTCTGCTCAATATCTTGCTCAGCAATTACCCCTTCAATAAGGCGAGGAGCGCGCTTTGTGAATCTATAGGCAAAGTTAAATAGTTTGTTTTGACGATCATTATAACGCAAGCTAAGACCAGCTTTCTCGAGGTGTTTGTCGTGATTATCATAGATTATTTCATTGGTTAGTCGCCAGTTTTTAGAGAAAGAACCACTAAGATCAAAGGCTACATAAGACTGATTGCGACTGAGCTTTGTCAATTCCACACTATTGGGTTGAGCAGACAGTGTAACGTGACGATTGTTAAGATAGATAGCTTGTGCCAATCTTGCACGAAACAGCTCTCGTCCGGTTGCTTTGTCTTGATAACTAGTTGACAGTCCTATACTAATGCGGTGATCGTCTGGAATTCTATCGCCACCGTGGAATCGACTCTCCCGAAATAGTAGATCATAGGAGGGCATTATTTCTCTTGTATCAAAATCGGGTAGAGATAATTGTTCTTCAAATTCAGTTTTTAAATAGTACAACCTTGGCTTGAATGTTTGGCGCAAATTAGAAAACCAGGGATGATCGCGCTCCAAGAAAATACCGCTATCGATACTGATTGTTGAGGCACTTGCAGAGGGGGTTTTGTCTGTCAGAGGGTCTTCGCTAGGCCTGTCTAACTCATAAGACAGATGTTTAAAGCTAGCACTGGGCTTGAAGAATCCCCAATCCCACTGCTGATCCCAGTTGACACTATAATCCAGTCTGTTTCTACTTCCAGTAACAACGTCATGCTTTGCATGATCAAAAACTGCATGTTCATGTTGAAGGTCGAATACCAGAGAATCAGCTATCCTGTAGTTGCCATTGATGGAGATCTGAGGTAGAACAGAGTATTGCTCTGAGAGATTTGCAGTGATACTTTGAAAATCCCTAGTTTGAAGGGCAAAATTCCAGTTGGCTGTTGTATAGGAAAGGGAAGCCTGCTGATTGAGGTGAGTAAGACTGTTCTCATCGGGAATCATTTGTCCAAGATCGCGAAAGTAGTCGACATCGCTAACATGATTAAAATCTAGAAAGGTTGCCCAAGGACTCCCGGCCCCACTCTGATGTTGGATGCTAGCTCTATAGCGATCCTCCCCTTGATGGGGATAGAGTCCACTGATGGGGTCTTTATCAGACTTGTCACTGCCGCCTTTATCATTGCCGAGATAGCCTGCAGTGACTTCAGTCATGGACCAACTACTTAGGTGACGAAACGCAGTCTCGATTGCAACGCCACGCTCCTGAATATATCTGGGTGAGAGTGTGGCATCATAGTTGGGTGCCATATTCCAGTAAATAGGCTGAGTAAAGTCGAGCCCGTTTTCTCTGTTGACACTAATAGCTGGAAATAACAGCCCTGAAGAGCGACGATTGCTAATAGGAAATTTAGCATAGGGAAAATAGAAAACAGGCACATTGCCAATCTTTAGGCGAGCATTCTTTACTGTTGCAAAGCCGGATTCTTCATCAAGCTCTATCTCACTTGTTTTTAATTGCCAAGAATCGTCTGTAGGCTGGCATCCTGTATAGCTGGCATCCTCAATTAAAATTTTACCATCTGTTTGTCTGACTAGCGTTTTAGCTGTGCCGCGGACAGCAGCCTCATGTAGTACATAAGTTGTATTATCTACTGTCACTTCCTTGCTGTCCAAGTCGACTGTGGCATCATCGCCTATCAGCAGTAGACTGGGCTCGCGAAAGCGCACGTTGCCAGCCAGTGATACTTGGCGATTAGTCTGGTCAACTTTGGCGCTGTCGCTACGAACTTGACGGTAACCTTGAGAAATATGGACATCGCCCTCAAGCAGGGCTACGGCGTCTGACTGAGCCTCTGTACTGAGCGCATTAACTCTCAAGGGTGCTTGCTCTGGGGTAAGTTCCGCATCTGGGTAATCCCTAGAGGGTTCTATGTAGGCTCCACAACAGAAAGGGTCTAAATTAGCTTGCTGTTGCGCGGTCATGTCTTGCTCTTCAACCCAATCTAAGTTGTTTGCGGCAGCAACCCGGGGCTGTTCAGGATTATTGGCCGTCCTCAACCCAAAAGACAGCCAGGCAGGACGCCGCGCCTTTATTACAGGCGCTGCTCGCTCGCTTTTATTACAGCGCCAATTACCGTTGGCGTCACTGTTACAACTCCAATGGAACTCCTTTTCATTGGCATACAGCTCAGTGCTAGGAATAAACAGAGCGCTGACTGCAGAGCTACACAGTAAAAAAACGGCAGCGCGGTAATTGATGATGGGCAATTTGAACAAAATCCAATCTCAACTCGTGGATATGGGTCTTATTTTAACTCATATAAACAAGGATTTAACCGCCAATTACTATAAAATGTTTAAGATTTAAATTTTTATCTTGGCGCATTTGGTGCGCTGTCTGTTTGAGGCGATATAATATTTCCTAGTGCAACTTTTGGACCAGACTGTATGCAAGACAATCAATCCTTCGCCA
>CAXEWB010000211.1:0-2485 GCA_963999835.1 uncultured Cellvibrionales bacterium
AACCATGATCATAACCACTGTTAGAGAGCTCAAATTGGATACTAGCGAGAGATGTAGCTGCAATCATAACCAAGATAAAACCCACAATTCGCAGGTTAAAAGTCAGCATATCGAATGGCAGTGCTTTTTGAAGAAAACGAGTTCGCAATATCTGCAATGCTCTAAATGCTAATAGTACTGGAAATAGATAGGCCATAACGCCAAACCAAGAGTAGAAAATATCCGCGAATAATGCGCCCGCTGGACCGATGGCATTGGCAACCTCATCTGATTTGCCAGTTGTTGACCAGCCAGGGTCTTGAGATGAATAGGTTAACAGCGCGACTACCATTATTAGACACAGAGCTACTGAGCCTATAAGAGCACCCTCTGCCAGAAGCCTAGTAATTCTTGAGTCATTATCTGTGGACTGACTGGCAATCTGTTTATCACGTATTCGTTTATTACTGCTCAATGGACCCTACCTTGATAGTCATAAACGTCAATTGTAGCTTAATTTTTCACAAACACCACGTGCCCTAGATTGATATCACAATACTATCTAAAGAATTTAAAAAACCAATTGGTGAGATGCTGAGTAATGTTTATTATATGCGCAATTAACTTTGCACTCGTGCTTTTTCACTATAAATAGTTTTGAGAGAATTAAATGTCTGATATAAAACACTATCCACTTATTATTCTTGGCTCAGGACCTGCGGGTTGGACCGCAGCAGTTTATGCGGCAAGGGCAAATTTAAACCCTGTGGTTATTACCGGTATCCAACAGGGTGGACAACTGACTACCACAACTGACGTAGACAACTGGCCTGGCGATGATCAAGGTGTGCAGGGACCGGAATTGATGGTGCGAATGCAAAATCATGCTGAAAGATTTGATACACAAACTATTTTTGATCACATTGAATCAGTCGACCTGTCCTCGCGGCCGTTTTCGCTAATCGGCAACCATAGCTACAGTTGTGATTCATTAATTATTGCCACTGGTGCCTCTGCTCAATACCTCGGACTTTCCTCGGAGGAAGCCTTCATGGGCAAAGGTGTATCAGCCTGCGCCACCTGTGACGGTTTTTTCTATAGAAATAAAAAAGTAGCTGTTATCGGTGGCGGTAATACCGCTGTAGAGGAAGCTTTGTATTTATCAAACATCTGTTCAGAGGTAGTTCTTGTGCATCGGCGTGACAAGTTACGTGCCGAGAAAATGCTGCAGGATAAACTTTTTGAAAAAGAAAAAGACGGAAATATCAGTATTGAATGGGATCATAATCTCAAAGAAGTTGTGGGTGATGAAAGTGGTGTAACAGGCATCGAAATTACCCATGCTAATACCGGCGAATCGAAACAAATAGAGCTTGCTGGCGTCTTTATTGCTATAGGCCACAAACCTAATACAGATATCTTTGTTGATCAATTAGCAATGAAAGACGGCTATATCTCAATTACTGGAGGCCTTGACGGCAATGCAACTGAAACCAGTATTAAGGGGGTATTTGCTGCGGGTGATGTAGCTGATCATGTCTATAGGCAGGCAGTCACGTCTGCGGGTAGTGGTTGCATGGCTGCCTTAGATGCGGAGCGGTTTCTCGATAGCTAATGACTCTGACTCTGCTAGATCCTGAATCACCAATCTTTCCAAATCCAGATCAGGCAGCAACCGAACCCGATGGACTTTTGGCAGTAGGCGGTAATCTAAAGCCAGATACCCTTTTATCTGCCTATCATCAGGGAATCTTTCCCTGGTTCAATCAACATGATCCCATCTTGTGGTGGTCACCCAGTGAACGCTGTGTGATTCGCCCAAGGCACCTTCATGTTTCAAAAAGTCTGCACAAGTACATGGCAAGAAACAATTTTTCAATTACTATCGACAAAGCCTTTTCTGAAGTTATTCATGCCTGTGCTAATCGCCCTACTGATAGTGAGACGTGGATAACTAAAGAGATGATAGAAGCCTATATCAAGTTATCTACATTAGGACACGCCCATTCCCTTGAAGTATGGATGGATAATAATTTGATAGGCGGCATATACGGATTGGCTATTGGGAGCATTTTTTGTGGTGAATCTATGTTTAGTCGAGCTACCAATGGGTCAAAGATTGCCCTATTTTATCTGTGTCAACATATGATTGAGAAAGACTTCAAGCTGTTGGATTGTCAGTTGGTTAACCGACACTTACTGAGTATGGGGGCTGAGCCAATGCGAAGGAATTCTTTTTTATCAATACTGGCTCGATACCGAGATCATGGTATAGCGTGGATATAAGTTCAGCCTAGGAATTTAAAATTACACCTAACCACTTGCTCTCGGACTTGGGCGGTTTTTTATTCCTACACAATTCGCTTTGCTATATAAGGCGATTTAGGGCAAACTGCGCCCTTTTTTACAAGGCATTCAATCAGTTTATGGCTAAAGAAGACAATATTGAGTTTGATGGTGAAGTCATTGAAACTCTACCCAACACAACATTTCGTGTGAAATTAGA
>CAXEWB010000212.1:0-1517 GCA_963999835.1 uncultured Cellvibrionales bacterium
AGCCTGAGCTTGCGCACCAAATCGATGCCGATTGCAGCCAGGTCAGCTGCGTCAATTAATCAGAGACTAGAGGACTATTGGTTGGGGCTGAGACTGCAGCAAATCGATATCCCAGTAATCAATCTTGTGAGTGCCCCTAAGACATCGGAAGTACGTGATTGCTTGACTTTGTCAGAAGCCAGGGATCTGTATTTGCGTCCTAAAAGTGCTGGCAAGGACCGCACCTTTGTAAGGTCAGCTCATCGAAACGTGGGTTATGTCATCCAAGTCCTAGGTGATCATCCCCTCTCAGCTTATTCGACAGTCGATGCGGCCCAGTTCCGTGATTGGTTGATTGATCAGGGAATGGCCAGAGACACCATTAAAAGGGTCTTTGGCAGTATCCGATCGATCATCAACCTAGCTATCAAAGAGCAAGGCTTAGGGTGCCAAAATGCATTCTCTGGAACCTTCATGCCTGATGGATTGCCTGTAACTAAACGGCGGCCCATTCCGATAGCGGATATCCACAAGATCCAACAGAAGTGCCGCGATCAGGATGACGAGTTACGCTGGATTATTGCCTTACTAAGCGACACTGGCATGAGGCTTGGAGAGGCGATAGGTCTGCTAAAAAGCGATATCGTGCTTGAGGCTAAGATACCCCACATCAACCTCAGACCTCATCCTTGGCGACGGCTTAAGACACCAGGGAGTGAGCGACAGATCCCTCTTGTGGGAGCTTCGCTATGGGCAGCTAAGAGAGCTTTGACCCAACAAACCGACAGTGAATTTGCCTTACCCAAATACTGCTCCTACGAGGGTCACAAAACCAACTCAGCGAGCGCTGCTCTGAACAAATGGCTTAGGGCACACGCCCCTGAAGGGTGTGTGGTTCATTCATTCAGGCATAGCATGAGAGATCGATTGAGGGCTATCGAATGCCCCGCAGAGATAATTAATCAGATAGGCGGCTGGTCTACCGCTGGTGTGGGAAGCAGCTACGGCAATGGCTATAGAATTGAGGTGTTGGGCCGCTGGATGGCAAAAACTTAATTTCTAAATCTTTGATGGCAAGCACTACAGGTCAAAGGTAACTTACTGCCGATGACTTCTGCCTCCTCTAGCTGACCTTCTGAAAGCGCATTGAATAAGTCATTTGCCATTTTTTCAGAGGTATCTATCGCTTTTTGAAAAGCCTTTGGGTTCTCCCATATATCTGAGCTCGCGCTAGAAAGATTTTGTACGGATGCTTCTGAGCCTTTAGGAAATAACTGTCTAAGGTTGCGCGACCAGTTAACAATTTTTTGAGCGGATGTGACGGCTCCGGTGAAGTCATTAACCAACAGCTTTGCGTTAATATCCCTTGTCAGGGTTTGCGCGACGTTCATTTCTTTTTGTCGGTGATCAATGATCTCAAATGAGTCAAACCCAAGCGCCGGTGAGAATAATGAAACAATCGGGACAATGAATGGGAGAAGTCCTAATCTGTGCTTCATTAAAACACACCTCGAAAAATATCGGCATATATCTCAATG
>CAXEWB010000213.1:0-2340 GCA_963999835.1 uncultured Cellvibrionales bacterium
CCATCAATACCTCTCAATTCTGTCATGACCAAATTGCCACCCCGTAGGCTTGAGGCGGTGCCCAGGGCAGATACATTGACGTCAACTAACTGACCTGGTTTAGCAAAAGGAGGCAGTGTCGCGGTCACCATCACTGCAGCCACATTGTCGACTTGCAATGGACGCCCTCTCGACTGCGCTAGATCATAGTCGTCATAGGGGTTGGTGGTAACGCCCAAACTCTCGAGGATCGCCTTAAGGCTTTGCCCCGTGAACGTTGGATCTTTGCCATCACCAGTGCCCGCAAGGCCCGCTACGATTCCATAGCCCACTAGCTGATTAGGTCTGACCCCTCCCACGTTGGTGAGATCTTTAATTCTGTCAGCAAGCACCGCATTGCTAACGAGTAAGAGCGCGACAGTGACTAATAAACGCATGATCCTAAAAACTCCATAAGTAGTATCGGCTGATCTTTCTTCGACTAAAGGGGCCAGAACTTGTATAGCAATTGAGTCACCCAACCCGGCTGGGTGGATGTTGCAATGTTGCCGTTGCCTTGGTAAGAAATTTGCGCCTGCGCTAATCTCATCGACGAGATAGTGTTATCTGGCTGAACATCTCTTGCCCTGACAACACCCCTAACCTGAATATATTCAGCACCCTCTGTCAGGCTTACTTGCTTCTGACCTTCGACAATCAGGTTTTGATTCGGTAGGACCTCGACCACCATGGCACTGATGACACCGGTTAATGCATTCGCTTGAGCGGCAGCGCCGGTACCCTCAGATTCTATGGTCCCCTGAGTGACATCAACACCAGGAAGAACATCCCGCAACGCACCCCCATCAGGCGTAAATACTCTGACCCATCGATCATTGAGTACCGAATTCTTTGCCTCACGCTCTGTGATCATCGACGCATTACGAGTCGCCTGCGTGGACTCGGACAACACTATTGTCACGATATCGCCAACCCGCCACATTCGCTGGCCCTGAAATAAGGACATGTACCCGTTATTTCCCATAATTGAGCCCGTGGGTAGGCCAACCGTTTCCTGTTCGACGGGCCGCACGGGCGCAAAATCGGCGTCTAACTGAAGCCGGGGTTTACTGCCTGCGCAACCACCCACAAGTAGCGATACAACGACTATGGATAACACCCCAATCTTAGTCACCAGAGACCTCCTAGAGGTTTTGATTCAAGAAGCGCAGCATGCCATCGGCTGCAGATATGGCCTTTGAATTCACTTCGTAAGCACGTTGCGTCTCAATCATATTTACCATTTCCTCTACGACATTGACGTTAGATGCCTCCAGTGAACCTTGTGCTAGCTCTCCAAAACCGGCCAGCCCAGGCACACCAATCTCAACAGGGCCGCTGGCTGTCGTCTCTCGATAAAGATTTTTACCTGTAGGCTGGAGGCCTGCTTCATTTACAAAACGGCCAATCTGAATCTGCCCTAGCGTAATCTTTCCTGCGCCAGCCTCTAGCTCAGCATCGACGGTGCCGTCGCGGCCGATTGTAATGCTGGCAGTGTTAGGCGGCACGGTGATAGCAGGCACAAGAGGCTGCCCGTTTGCAGTGATCAACTGACCCTGATCATTTAGCTTAAAAGACCCGTCACGAGTGTATGCAAACGTGCCATCTGCTTGCTGTATCTGGAAGAGGCCTCTTCCCAAAACCGCTACATCTAAGGCGTTTTCAGTCGATATCATATTGCCCTGCTGATGCATTTTCTCGGTCGCAATAATTCTCGAGCCAGTACCAATCATGAGGCCCGTGGGGGCGATTGTCTGCGCGTCCGCTGAAGCGCCGGGCTGGCGCACGTTCTGATAGAGAAGATCCTCAAAAACGGCCCTATCCTTTTTAAACGCGACGGTATTAACGTTTGCGAGGTTGTTCGCTATGACCGTCATACGTTTTTGTTGTGCCGTAAGTCCTGTCTTTGCAACCCAGATTGAAGCGTCCATAAAAAGTTCCTCTTTACACCATTCTCATGAGAGACGTACCCGCCTCATCTAGCTCTTTCATTTCGTTAATCATCTTGATCCGAATTTCAAATGAGCGAGCGATATCCATAAATTTGACAAGTTGATCTGCCACTTTAACTGATGAGCCCTCTAAGCCGCCCGGCATGACGCTGGGCACTATGTCGCCGCCGTCAAAATCACCTCCGAGGCCTCGCTGCGAGGCAGGCTCAAGTAGCGCGTCTTCGCGTCTGACCATAGCCACCGTTGAAGCATCCCTTAGCATTAACTGAGCTATGATGGCAGGGGGTTGCTCAGGGAATTGGGGGTCGGTCGCCGTGATGGTACCGTCGTCGGTCACCGATAGTTCAGCACCTACAGGAACGGTGATGAC
>CAXEWB010000214.1:0-6109 GCA_963999835.1 uncultured Cellvibrionales bacterium
CAAAACCACCGGTCATACCGGCTCCAAAGTTATAGCCTGTTGAACCCAAAACGGTCACTATACCACCTGTCATATACTCACAGCAGTGATCACCTGCTCCCTCAACCACAGCAACGGCCCCGGAGTTACGCACAGCAAATCTCTCACCTACCACACCAGCAGCGAAAATCTGTCCTCCAGTTGCACCATACAAACAAGTATTGCCCATAATCGGCGTGAGATTGGATTTAAACTGGCTCTCGTCTGGCGGACACAGCACTATCTTACCGCCAGACATGCCCTTGCCTACGTAGTCGTTAGCATCACCCTTGAGGTAGATATTGAGACCTCCAGCATTCCATACACCTAATGACTGCCCTGCTACACCCTGCAAATTTAGTGTCAAGGGCTTATCTTCCATACCCTTATTGCCGTAACGTACAGCTATTTCACCAGACAGACGCGCACCTACAGAGCGATCACAGTTGCCAATCTGATAATCAAAACTACCTCCAGATTTGGATTCGATAGCAGTCAGCATATCTGACACCATACGCTCGGCCAACAAACCCTTGTCAAAGGGCTCATTTTTACTCTGCGTACAAGATTGCGGTTTGCCGCTTATTTCTGGCCGATCTTCAATAAGTGGACTCAAATCCAGATTTTGTTGTTTCTCGGTGTTACCCGGCAGCAACTCAAGCAAGTCAACTCGACCAATCAGTGCCTCAAGTGAAGGAACCCCAAGCACAGCGAGCCAATCTCTGGTTTCCATCGCCATAAACTTAAAGAAGTTTGTGGCCATGGCCACAGTGCCGCGGTAGTGATCATTTCGCAGTCGATCATTTTGTGTTGCCACACCGGTCGCACAGTTATTGAGATGACAAATACGCAGGTATTTACAGCCCAAGGCGACCATGGGTCCGGTACCGAAACCAAAGCTCTCAGCCCCTAAAATAGCGGCCTTGATAACATCTAGACCGGTTTTAAGGCCACCATCGGCCTGAACTCTCACCTTGTCTCGCAAATCATTGGCACGCAGAGTTTGATGAGTTTCAGTTAAGCCTAATTCCCATGGCGATCCAGCATAACGTATCGAACTGATAGGGCTAGCAGCTGTACCACCATCGTAGCCAGATATGGTGATCAAATCTGCATAAGCCTTGGCAACACCGGCAGCAATAGTGCCCACTCCGGGTCGCGAAACTAACTTCACAGAAATTAATGCGTCTGGGTTAACCTGCTTTAGATCAAAAATCAGCTGAGCCAAGTCCTCAATAGAATAGATATCATGATGGGGTGGCGGGGAGATCAATGTCACGCCAGGCACCGAATATCTCAGCTTGGCTATAAGGCTATTTACCTTTCCACCAGGCAACTGACCACCCTCACCAGGCTTAGCTCCTTGTGCCACTTTAATTTGTATTACTTCAGCACTGCGCAGGTAGGCGGGGGTTACACCAAACCTGCCCGAAGCCACCTGTTTGATTTTGGACGATTTGATGGTGCCATATCGGGCCGGATCTTCGCCGCCCTCACCAGAATTAGATCTGCCACCTAATGTATTCATGGCCTCTGCAAGAGACTCATGGGCTTCTGGGGATAACGCGCCCAGTGACATACCGGCAGAGTCAAAACGCTTAATAATTTCAGAGATCGGCTCAACTTCAGAGATGTCAATTGGTTTGACATTGTCAGATAATTTCAACAAATCTCGTAGGGTTGCCGTGGGACGACAGTTGACTATTTTTGCATATTCTAGCCATTTATCGTAATCATCATTTTGAACCGCAGCATGCATGGTTTGCACTACATCTGGGTTATAGGCATGGTATTCCTGCCCATGTACATACTTGAGGAGTCCGCCAGGATTGATGGGCTTGCGTAATTTCCAAGCCAGTTGACCTAAGTCGAACTGATCCTGTTGCAGATCGGAAAACGTTGCGCCCTGAATGCGGCTAGTTAAACCGGGGAAGCATAAATCTATTACCTCATCACTCAGGCCAACAGCTTCGTAGAGCAGTGCTCCGCGATAGGAGGCAATGGTAGAGATGCCCATCTTGGAAAGAATTTTCAAAAGGCCTTTATTGATACCGCGCCGGTATAGTTTAAAGGCTGTATCCACATCAACCAACAGCTCACCGCCAGCAATTAAGTCGCAGAGGACATGGTAACTCAAATAGGGATAAACCAAAGAGGCACCACAGCCAATAAGAGTGGCAATTTGATGCGGATCTCGGGCGTAGCCAGTACTGGCCACTAGGTTGGCATCACAGCGAATACCCTTCTCGATCAGATGGTTGTGCACGGCACCCACTGCCAACAGAATATGAATGGGTAACTTGCCCTCGACAATATTGTGGTCGGAGAGAATACAAATTACCGCGCCCTGGTTTACCGCAGTCTCTACTTCACTGCAAACCCGCCTGATAGCTGACTGTAAATCTTCTGTATCAGGCGCATAATTTAGATCGAATTTCTTTACCGGAAATTCATCAAACACATTCTCTTTCAGGGCATAATATTTGCGAGGTGACAATACCGGATTGGCAAGACCAATTCGATGGGCAAGGTCGGCGCTCTCCTCAAAGATACTGCCCTCTCGACCCAGTTCGACGCCCAGTGACATGACAATTGACTCACGCAGAGGATCAATGGGAGGATTGGTTACCTGAGCAAACTGTTGCCTAAAATAATCAAATACATTGCGCTGCTTGGAAGACAAGACCGCCATAGGCGTATCATCGCCCATAGAGCCAACGGCCTCCTGTCCTCCTTCTGCGAGTGGTCGAAGAACCTGATCCCGCTCCTCGAACGAAACCTGAAACATCTTCATATAAACGCGGATCTGTTCACGCGTGAGTGATCCTTCGAGCTCAATGCTATCCATGTCAAATGTAGATTCAAGGGCGAAGTGGCCCTCACGCAACCATTTTTTGTAGGGCTGCCTAGCTGCTAACTGATTATCGATTTCATCACGGAACAGAATTCGCCCCTCTTGAGTGTCAATCGACAGCATATCGCCTGGTCCGAGACGTCCTTTGGCAACAACATCCTCAGGAGCATAGTCATAAACGCCAATCTCAGAGGCTACCGTAATAACATCATCTTCTGTCATGACCCAGCGCGAGGGACGCAGACCATTTCTATCCAACGTACACACCGCGTAGCGACCGTCAGTAATTACTAGGCCAGCTGGACCATCCCAAGGCTCTTGGTGCATGGATAAGTAGTCATAGAGGGCACGGTGATCGGCATTTAAGTCTTCTACATTTTGCCATGCAGGTGGCACAAGTGAACGAACAGCTAAGTGTAAATCCATACCACCAGTGACCAGCATTTCAAGCATATTATCCAAGCTGGAGGAGTCGGATCCAGTACGATTGACGAGAGGGGCGGCCTCAGCGAGGTCAGGTAATAATTGGCTATTGTACTTGGGCGTTCTGGCTACAGACCAGTTTCGATTGCCCATAATGGTATTAATTTCGCCATTGTGAGCTAGCATCCTAAAGGGCTGAGCCAACGGCCACTTGGGCATAGTATTTGTTGAGAAACGCTGATGAAAGACGCAGATAGCGGTCTCCATCTTAGGATCAGCCAAATCACTGTAAAAGCGTGGCAAATCCACTGGCATCATCAATCCCTTATAACTGAGGACATCGATGGCCAAACTGGCAATGTGAAAAGTGTCATTATCTTGCAATAGGTTTTCTGCTTTACGACGACCCATGTAAAGGCGCGCTGCAAAGGTTTTTTTATCACTGAGGGCCTCACCAGCGATAAAAATCTGTTCAAATGCAGGTAAGGACTCAAGAGCGATAGGGCCGAGACAGGTATTATCCGTAGGTACCTTACGCCAACCTATAACTGATAAGCCTTGATGAGCTAGCTCCTGCTCGAGGATTTTCTTTTCAGTGTCTCGCTGGGTAGCATCAGTACTGAGCATAACGGCACCTACCGCGTAGGTGTCTGGTAGCTCTAGGCTGAGGGACTGTTTAACGACGCTACGTAGGAAGCTATCCGGCTTTTGCATCAGCAAGCCACAGCCATCTCCGGTTTTGCCATCTGCGGCAACACCGCCACGGTGAGTCATGCAAGTTAATGCCTCAATAGCATTTTGCAAAAGTTTATGACTTGCATCGCCCTTAGAATGGGCGATCAGTCCGAAACCACAGTTGTCTTTAAAGTCGTCAAGCCGACATATACTTCGAGTCATAGGGAAAATCTGAAAAATTTCACAGAATAACTGTTGGCACGGCCTCCGTTTTACTGGCCAGTGAGCGCGATATTTTACACTTGGATGGCGTTTTCGACAATCTTATGTACGCCTGAAAGCTCAACTCTAGACCATATGACCAGCAATTTTTAGCTGAAATCTATAAACCACAACTTTTTGATAGCACCTGTTCCAATAACTTGGCCTCAAAATCGCTAGTGACTTTGGCCTTACCCAGTTCAGAGAGTAAAACAAGTCGCAAATGGCCATCCTGAACTTTTTTATCTCTATACATAAGGGCCATAAAATCATCAACCTTCATATCATCAGGTGGTGCGACAGGCAACGACCAATCGCTGAGCAACTGACTAATACGCTCTAACTGTTGCAGGGTAATTGCGCCCATCAAGAGCGATAGCTGAGAAGCCATAACCATACCTGCCGCAACAGCTTCACCATGTAGCCATCCAGTATACTTCTGGTGCGTCTCAATGGCATGACCAAAGGTATGGCCCATATTGAGAATGGCACGAACACCCTGCTCGGTCTCGTCGGCACTGACAATGCTTGCCTTATTGGCGCAGGATCGCTCAATGGCATAGGATAAGGCCGTTTTATCTCTGGTCTGTAATGTTGCTGAATTCTCCTCCAGCCAAGCAAAAAATTCAGCATCAGCAATTAGTCCATACTTGATGACCTCTGCCATACCAGCGCTGAATTCACGATCGGGTAAGGTATCTAGGGTATTGGTGTCTATAACCACTGCTTGAGGCTGATAAAAAGCCCCTATCATATTTTTGCCCAGCTCATGGTTCACAGCGGTTTTTCCACCCACTGATGAATCCACCTGAGACAATAAAGTTGTGGGGATTTGAATAAAGGGAACCCCCCTTTGATAGCTAGCAGCGGCGAAGCCTGTTATATCGCCAACAACTCCACCGCCCAAGGCGATAAGCGTCGTTTTTCGATCATGATTTTTTTCTAATAGCTTGCTAAAAATAAGATTCAGCGTGTCCAGATTCTTAAACTGCTCACCATCTTTTAGGATAATGTTATCAACTTCTTTACTTTTAAGTTGCTCCTGCAACTTAGATAAGTAAAGGGGTGCCACTGTTGTGTTGGTAACGATTAGCGCTTTATTGCCCCTTACAAACTGTGATAAATGTATGCCAGACAGACGGCTGGAGCCAATATAAATGGGATAGCTGCGATCACCTAGATCAACCTCCAGTGTTGGAGCAATTGAAGAACTTTCTGAATTGGACATAGAGTGTTGTATACCTATCAGGTTCGAAGCTTAAGTTTATCAGAGCTCTGACAATGCATCTAACAGTCTTTGCGCCACTTTACTCACTTGCCCTCCCTCGGCTAGAAATACTAAGTCAGCAACTTCTCTGTACAGAGGGTCGCGCTTTTCTAATAGATCACCTATTACTTGCTTGCGGTTTTTGACCTGTAACAGCGGTCTTGATTTATCTCTTCGCGTTCTCTCATAGAGTTGTTCTTTTGATGCACACAAATAAACATTCTGGCCATTAGAGCGCAAAAACTCTCTATTTGATTGACGTAAAATGATACCTCCACCAGTTGCGATAACGCTCTGATGACTAGCCATCACAATATCTTCAAGAACTTTGCTCTCTCGATCTCTGAATCCCTGTTCACCCTCTCTGTCAAAAATCCACTGAATATCAGCGCCACAGCGGGTTTCTATCTCCTTGTCAATATCAAAAAATGGACGGTTCAAAAGAGCCGCTAAGCGTTTGCCAATGGTTGTTTTACCTACGCCCATGGGCCCGACCAGAAAGATATGTTGTATTGTCATTGATTTTTACTAATTCAATTTAGTGTGGCTGATTGAAATGGGGAGGTAGTATTCCATGTTTTTAAGGGTTACGCAGTCCTTTTTGTGCCCTG
>CAXEWB010000215.1:0-2322 GCA_963999835.1 uncultured Cellvibrionales bacterium
AAATTAACGTCAAATTGCTGCGGTCACTCTGTCACTACCCCGAGGTATCTGAAATGGCAATTGTAGGACATCTGATAAATGGTCAAATTAGCACTGATGGGGCGCGTACACAGGATGTTTTTAATCCCTCTACTGGCGAAATCAGCAAACAGGTAGCACTTGCCTCTAAAAACACGGTCGAAGAAGCCATTGCCGCAGCTGAGTCCGCCTACCCTAAGTGGCGCAATACACCACCGATTAAGCGCGCCCGAGTAATGTTCAAATTTAAAGATTTACTGGAGCAAAATGCCGATAAAATTTGTGCAATGATCGGTGAAGAGCACGGCAAAATAGTCCATGATGCCGCTGGCGAATTACAGCGTGGCATTGAAAATGTCGAATATGCCTGTTGTGCCCCAGAATTTCTTAAAGGTGAACACAGTAAGAATGTGGCAGCGGGAATTGATTCATGGAGCGAGTTCCAACCCCTGGGTGTGGTTGCTGGTATCACGCCCTTTAACTTCCCGGCCATGGTTCCACTGTGGATGTATCCTATGGCTATTGTCTGTGGTAACTGCTTTGTACTTAAACCCTCGGAGCGAGACCCCAGTTCAACACTATTTATTGCTGAATTACTTAAGGAAGCAGGCCTGCCTGATGGTGTGATGAATGTAGTCAATGGTGATAAAGAAGCAGTAGATACCCTACTTCATGATGAACGCGTTAAGGCAGTTAGCTTTGTCGGCTCCACACCCATCGCTGAGTATATCTATACCACAGCCAATGCTAACGGTAAACGCTGTCAAGCGCTTGGCGGTGCAAAAAATCATGCCATCGTCATGCCTGACGCGGATATGGATAATGCGGTAGCACAACTTTTAGGTGCTGCCTTTGGCTCCTCGGGCGAACGTTGTATGGCGCTATCTGTTGCGGTAACGGTAGGCGATGAGGCGGGAGATGCCCTAGTAGCCAAAATGAGCGAGGCTATGCAGTCATTAAAAGTGGGACCTTACCATGACAAAAACAATGACTTTGGCCCAGTGATTACCCAACAGCACAAGCAAAAAGTCTGTGGCTACATTGATAGCGCTGCTGATCAAGGAGCGACAATTGTTGTCGATGGTCGCGAGCCAACTATTGAAGGCCACGAGCAAGGCTTTTATGTCGGTGGCACATTAATCGATCACGTGACAACTGATATGGATAGCTACAAGGCAGAAATCTTTGGGCCTGTATTGCAGGTCATTCGCGTTGACAATATGCAGGCGGCGATGGATCTGATAGACGCCCATGAATATGGCAATGGGACCTGTATATTTACCCGCGACGGCGAAGCAGCGAGATACTTCTCGGATAATATTCAAGTAGGCATGGTGGGGATCAATATACCCCTACCGGTGCCGGTGGCTTACCATAGCTTTGGCGGTTGGAAACGCTCTTTATTTGGAGACCTACACGCCTATGGCCCCGATGGCGTCAGGTTTTATACCAAGCGCAAAACCATCACTCAGCGCTGGCCATCGACTGGCGTAAGAGAAGGCGCACAGTTTTCTATGCCCACCCTCAGTTAAGTCTTATTTAAGCTAGGCCTTATTTAAGTTAAGTTTTATTAAGGCAGATTTTATCGGCAAAAATAAGAATCTGTTTCTTCTTGTAAAGCGCTCCAAGGGCATTTTTGTATTTTTTCTTGGACACTTTAAATTCAGAGTAGATTAGGTCGGGGGCACTCTTATCAGTAAGACTGCCCTCCCCGCCCTGGGCTTTCAAATAGTCCAGTATTTGGTTCTCTAATTGGTTATCGCCCTGGGCCAATCGCTGGGAAATAATAAGATCAATTTTGCCATCATCGCGAATGCCTTTTATAAAACCTGGAAGACGCTCACCCATTGCCAAAGGACGAAAGGCATCGCCATGGAAAATTAAGCCCAAGCAGGTATTGTTGATAATGGCCTTATAGCCCAGTTCAGTTTTATCACAGATCATCAAATCCACTGCCTGCTGCGGCTTTAACCAAGGGGATTCCTCATCCAGATAACGGCTTAATTTTGAGGAAGCCAAGATTCGATTGGACTCAAGATCGTGTCGTACGTAAACAACATAGGATTGACCCAAGCGCATTGGGTGCTGTTGTTCACTAAAGGGTACTAATAAATCTTTTGCTAACCCCCAGTCCAAAAAAGCACCCACGCGATTGGTATCGATCACTTTTAATAACGCGCAACTACCCACTTCGGCTTTGGGCGTTTCGGTAGTGGCAATTAAAAGATCATCAGAATCAAAGTAGAGGAACACATCAAGCCAATCGCCCATATCTAGGCCATCTGGCACATAGCGATTAGGCAG
>CAXEWB010000216.1:0-3491 GCA_963999835.1 uncultured Cellvibrionales bacterium
ATGGTGATAAACAGGCCATACATGATGTCAACATTGATATTGCCAAAAACGAAGTGATTGCTATGATTGGTCCATCGGGCTGCGGTAAGTCGACCTTCCTGCGCGCGCTAAACCGCATGAATGACACGATTGAGGGCTGTCGAGTTGAGGGTGAGATCTACTTGGATGATCACAATCTCTATGAAAAATCACTGGATGTCGTTGAATTGAGAGCGCGGGTAGGGATGGTGTTTCAAAAACCCAACCCTTTCCCCAAATCAATCTATGAAAATATAGCCTACGGGCCGAAAATTCACGGTCTTGCAGACAGCAGGGTTGACCTTGATGAAATTGTTGAAAAAAGCCTGCGTAAAGCAGGGCTTTGGGAAGAGGTAAAAGAGCGGCTTTATCAGCCTGGAACTGGGCTATCCGGCGGTCAACAACAAAGACTCTGTATTGCCCGAGCGATTGCGGTCAGTCCGGAGGTTATTCTAATGGATGAACCCTGTTCAGCACTGGACCCCATTGCAACAGCTAGAATCGAAGAGTTAATTGAGGAATTAAGTCAAAACTTTACCATTGCAATTGTTACCCACAGTATGCAACAGGCGGCGCGGGTATCTAATCGAACGGCTTACTTCCACCTCGGTAAATTGATCGAGGTTAATCCTACGGAGCAAGTATTTACCATACCTGAGCACCAGTTGACGGAGGCCTATATTACCGGTCGATTTGGTTAACTGATACAGTACAGCTTGTCCTGTATATAAAAGGAGAAAAGATATGCCAGACATGTCATTTGAAAATCATATTATGACGCAGTTCGATGATGAGCTGGAAGGAATTCGCACCCGTCTTATGGAGATGGGTGGCAAAGTAGAGCAACAGCTACAAAATGCAGTGCGCGCTGTGACTGAGGGTGACAGTGCTCTCGCTGAGGAAGTCATTAAAGAAGAACAGCTAGTGGACGAGATGGAAGTGGATATTGATGAAGCCTGTATTTTAATTATAGCCCGCCGACAACCAGCGGCCAGTGACTTGCGTCTGGTTATGATGGTGACCAAAGCAATTAATGACTTAGAACGCATTGGCGATGAAGCGAAAAAAATTGCCAATCATGCGGTGATCCTATCCGAGCAAGACGGCACTTCTGAGGGTTATAAAGAAGTGCGACATTTGGGACAGTCGGTGACACGCATGCTATCTAATGCCCTCGATGCCTTTGCCCGATTTGATGTTGAGGCAGCCATGAAAACCCTGGAAGAAGATACCCAGATTGACCTGGAATACAAAACCGCATTACGTGAATTGGTAACCTATATGATGGAAGACCCAAGAAGCATTAGTCGCGTGATAAATATTTTGTGGGTTATCCGCTCGCTAGAACGTATTGGTGATCACACACAGAACCTGTGTGAACAAATTGTCTTTGTAGTAAAAGGTAAAGATATTCGCCATAAGGGTTAAGTACAAAGCTTTTTGTCAAAAAAACAGCTTGTCATCAAACTGTAATCAAAGGTTCACTTAAACGTAATTAATCATTGTTAAATTTCCGTTGATATTAACCAGCTATCTATTAATGGGAGTTAACAATGTCGTACAACAAAATTCTGGCAACAGGTATCCTTGCAGCCACTCTGGTTGGCTGTGGTGGTGGTGATGTAAATATTGCCCCAAGCAATCAGACCTCTATAGGGGATACTACGACCAATATCACCAACCAAGGTGATACCAGCAACGAAGTCAGTTGCGCTTCTTACACTCTAAGTGGCACTGTTTCTCAGGGCTCTTTTGATGGGACTAACTGCATTTATTCAAAGGGTTTCGTTGATATTGACAACCCGTTGACCTTTGACTTAGCCATTCCAAATATTGGCACTGGTGTTCATGTTTTTGAAGGTAGCCTGGTCGTTGGTACAAACTACGCAACTAATGCAGATTTGGCTACGGCCGGAATCTCCGAGGGTGGAGATGGTCCAGTACTCACTATCGCTGCAGGTGCTACTCTGGCCTTTAGAAGCTCAGATGATTTTATGGTCATCAACCGTGGTTCACAAATTCGTGCCAATGGTACCGCTGATGCACCCATTACGTTGACTTCACAAACTGATGCAGTATTTGACTCCGTCGGCGCAGAAGATGTCGGCGAATGGGGTGGTCTTGTAATCAACGGCTTTGGACTGACCAACAAATGTTCATACACAGGCACGTATCCCAATGTTACCACTACTGATTGTAATGTGGTTTCAGAAGGTAAAGCGGATGTAGGTGAAAGCAACTACGGCGGTGACAATGATGCTGATAACTCAGGGGTATTGAAATATGTGGTTGTTAAGCACACCGGTGCTGAGGTGGCGCCAGGTAATGAGCTAAACGGTATCGCTTTTAATGCTGTAGGTAACGGAACATTGGTAGAAAACCTTGAAGTTTACAGTGTTTACGCTGATGGCATTGAGTTCTTTGGTGGTGCAGTGAATGTCACCAACTATGTAGCCCTGTATGTTCGCGATGACTCTATTGATATCGATGAAGGTTACCGTGGCACGATCACTAATGCGCTGGTGATTCAATCAGAGACCGATGGTAACCGCTGTGTTGAGTCTGATGGAATTGGCAGTTACTCAAGCAAAGACGAGGCAACGAAAAATGACTTTATTGCTCGTGGCCTAAATTCTCAGGCCACCATCAAAAACTTAACCTGTATTGTCTCAGCTAACTCAGAAACGACAGGCACCCATGATGCGGGTCAGGGTCTGCGAATCCGTGAGGCACATTTCCCAACTATCCAAAATGCCATTGTCACTACAGCCTATGGAGCTGAGGAGGTCACTGGTGATGATGATTATAACTACTGTGTGCGCATTGATAATGAAGGTCTTCAAGCAGCTCAGGATGGCGATCTAGTTATCAGTTCATCAATTATTGCCTGTCAGGATCTCACTAAGGGCAACAGTCTGCCCAATGCGACATCCACTGCCGACTGGCTAACTGCCAGTGGCAACGCACTTTATCAATCTGCAGAAGCGGGTGATGATCCAACAGCAGTATCGAACACTGATTTAGTTATTCTAGATGGTTTTTATTCCGTACCCACAGCAAACATGACTGTCGGTACCAGTACCGTTCCAACACCAGTGAGCTCAAGCATTATCGGTGCAGTTGCTGCGGATAATGATTGGACATCTGGATGGACCTACGGACTGCATGAGGGAAGCCGAGCTAAGCCACTTTGGTTTGAGTAAGGTATTAAGAGCAATTCTTCTCTTGATGTTAATGAAAGGGTGTCGTCTCACGGTGCCCTTTTCAACTTCTACTTAATGGTATAGGTCTAAACATGTTAGATAAAACTAAATTATCAAATACCAGTCTACTGGCAGTTGCTTCGATTTTTGCAAGCTTTCAGGCTTCAGCGCAGATACCTAGCATCGCCGATGAGCCGGTTCTTGAAGAGGTTGTCGTAGTTGCTAAGTTAAAGAGTGCTGCTGATGATGTTGTAGTAGAGAGATTAGAAA
>CAXEWB010000217.1:0-5335 GCA_963999835.1 uncultured Cellvibrionales bacterium
ATAACCCACCTCATCTTTAAGTTTTGTGTGCCTAAAATGGACGCGATAGTACTCAGTGTCTTGAAAACCCTCAGGCGCTAAATCAAACAGCCTATGCAAGCTAGAGCTCTTGCTGGCCTTGCCATGGCGATAGAAAGGATCCAACAAGAAGGAGCCTTTCAAAAATTTTTTAATAAGGGTTTTGCGCTCAGTTGACGGGTAGTCGTTGTATCGCAGAGTTGGCTTCTGACCTCGCCCATAGTGGATAATAGTAGCATTGTCGGTGGGCACTAAGTCTTTAATCATTGAAATAAGCACATCGGGAAATTCCTCTGTACCTATATGAGGCAAAACCGATGCTAAATTATGACTAAATTGCAACAGTTGGTTAGACATAGGGCGTACTTTTTTATTCTGCCGCTAGAAATTGATCTGGTTCCATAAATAGCAGCTGCACAACTAATTCATTTTCACCTGGTTGCACTGCCATCATAAGCACGTTGGTATCATCGTTTATCTGGATACCGCTGGGCACATTAAACAGTATGGCACCTGTTTCCTCATTGGTTAGGGTACGTAAATTTGTCAGTTGCTTGTCTTTACGCACTTCAGTCTCAAATTTCTGTAGCAATGCTCTTAGGGATGCCTCAAAGTTAGGGTAATTAAACTGGCCCCTGTATTCACTGCGGTCCAACTTAAGCATAACCGGTATTACGGCATTTGATTGTTCAGAAGTAAGTTGACCACCTCTAACAGCCTCGCCCTGTTTGAGTGCTTTAAATAATTTCTTGGCGTCCTCAGGTTTCTGTTTAAAGAAACCAGCGGCAATCATGTTGGCGCCCAGGTTAAACAGTTTTCTTGCATCTATACTTACTGATTGATTTTCAGTCATCTTATTACACCTAGGCGTGCTGTTATCAAGATTAAGACTGAACAATAATGGCCAGTCTGGTATCAGTTGTACTATCTTATAAGGCTATATTTTTCACTGAGTATTTGAATGATTTCAGCCTTAGGGTTATCTGACAGGGGCAGGGGTTTTCCTGTTATTTTCTCTGCCAGCCCCACATAGGTATCAGAGACACTCATCATAACGGATTCGGGCAGGGCATTGTCCTGTGCTAGGGCACAGCGCTCGTCCATGCGGTTTTTATCCAATAAAATATCAGGCTCGGGGAAATATTCTAACAACAGTTTTCGGAACCCCTCTTTTGAGTTTTCAACCACTTGCCCATCTCTGTACTTTGGACCATCCCATATGCGTGAAGAATCTGGGGTGCCCACCTCATCCATATAGATTAACTTTTGTTTGCCCGATCGATCTGTCACATAGCCAAACTCAAATTTTGTATCGACAAAAACCTGATCTAGCTTTGCCAGTTCATCACTGATCATATCAAACCCTTGTTGTAATAATTCTTCGTATAGATCAATATCATCAACATTATTGAACTTTAAGGCCGAGAAGTTGTTCTCAATATCTGTTCGAGAAATGTTCACATCATCCACCTCAGGAACACCTGGAATCCCAGTAAGAATTCCTTTTGTAGAGGGCGTGATTAGCAGTTCTGGTAGTTTTTGATCTTTGCTCAGGCCATCGGGTATTTCTATACCACAAAATACTCGCTCTCCTTTGGCATAGGAGCGCCACATTGAGCCAGTAATATACTGACGGCAAATAGCCTCAATCATCACTGGTTTGGCTTTTTGCACAATCCACACGAGGGGGTGAGGAATATCTAGGATATGACTGTCAGCTAGTCCACGCTCACGGAATAGTTGAAACCAATGGTTTGAAATAGCATTTAAAGCTGCGCCTTTGCCAGGGACGCCTGCCATTCCACCCTCAGCTTTCCAAATACATTCAAAGGCAGAGATACGGTCGCTGATCACCATAATAGCTAAGGGTGAATCAGGGGCAACATCATAGTTATTTTGCTCTATCAGTCGCCGGCTGTCAGACTCATTTAGCCAGTACACACTGCGCACCTTGCCACTGTGTACTGGGAGATCACTTCGGATAGGTAAATTATTGTTTACCGACAATACTTTTTCAGCAAGGTTTGACATAGTTATACTGGGCTCTTTGTTTAGTGTTAGGAAAACGTTAGTTTAGACGTAATTTTTATATGAGAAAGTTCATGGGAAAATAGAGCACTGATTCTAACAACTCAGCTGAACTGAGGCAAAAATTATATGCTAATTCAACATACATAATCTATTATTCGTAATTATGGGATTACAGGCAATGGGGAATTAATGGAGGCATCGTGAAAACAGTTTTAGTCACCGGGGGCAGCGGTTTTATTGGTAGTCATCTATGTCGAGTGGCCAGCAACCTAGACTGGCATCTAATCGTGTTAACCAGAGACCCTATTGCTAACGCAGCACACTTGCCTAGCAATGTTAAGCTGATTGATAGTCTAAAACAGCTGTGTAACTACCCTCCTGTAGATATTGTAGTTAATCTAGCCGGCCAATCCCTTGCGAAAGGGCGCTGGAATAGAAAGCGCAGAGCACAGCTGCTTAATAGTCGGGTAGGAACCACCGACGCACTGTATAAATATTTTAAGTCACAAGTCGGACATTTGCCTCAAGTGGTGATAAGCGGTTCTGCAGTTGGTTTCTATGGTGCAGGCAATGGAGGTGATCACCCCATCGACGAAGACGGACAGTCAGAGGCCAATTTCTCCCAATACCTGTGTGCCCAGTGGGAGCGTAGTGCTCGCCAATTTGAAGCGCTGGGTTCTAGAGTCTGCTACTTGAGAACCGGTATTGTTCTGGGTGGACAGGGGGCTCTGGCTAAGATGTTACCCCCTTTTAAAATGGGTTTGGGAGGCCCCTTCGGCAATGGCAATCAATGGATGCCATGGGTTCATATCGATGACATGGTCAATATCATTATTTTCTCTATCCAAGAGGATTCCCTTAGCGGAGCAATCAATGCAACAGCACCCATACCCGTTCGCAACAGTGACTTTGTAAAAGTATTAGCTGCTGTTCTAAAGCGCCCTGCATTTTTCCCCATGCCAGCAGTGTTGGTAAAAGTACTATTTGGACAGATGGGAAATGAGCTACTTTTACAGGGCAAGCGTGTGGTGCCAAAAAAGCTACAAGACAGTGGCTACACCTTCCAATATACTGATTTGAAATGTGCATTGACTGATCTGCTAACCTAGAAGAAGACGGTGACTTATCAATGAGTGCTAATTTTAGTGACAGGACTGTTATTATCACTGGCGCTTCAGCGGGTGTTGGTGCCGCCTGTGCTCGCGCCTTTGCAGCCCATCAGGCGAATCTAGTTTTGGTTGCTCGGGGGCAGCAGGGTCTTGACCAAATTGCTGCTGAGCTAGCCCCTCTATGCGAGGTGTATACCCAGGCTATGGATGTTGCCGATCAAGCGCAATGTATTGCCCTGTTGAAGAACGCACAAGAACGCTTTGGCGGAGTAGATATCCTGATTAACAACGCTGGTATGCATAGTCGCGGTGATTTAGAGAAGGTAGCCGTTGATGATCTTGCTGCAATGGTTGATGTCAACTTGCGAGCCCCCATTGTTCTCTCCAGAGCAGCTATTCCCCATCTGCGCCAATCCACTATGGCGGCTATTGTCATGGTTGGTTCGCTGGCGGGTAGGGCGCCCCTTCAGGGTGCCGCCACCTACTCAGCCACTAAGGCAGGGCTGCGAGCTTTTACCTATGCTATGGCAGATGAATTAAAACCCTATGCCATCAATGTGGGTGTTGTCTCTCCCGGACCCATCGATACGGGTTTTATTATGGAAGAAATCGATAATGTAGAAGATATCGTCTTCTCACAGCCCATGAGCAGCGCAGATCAGGTAGCTGCTTCGGTTTTGGCACTTGCCGCCGGTCCTAAGAATGAAATATCAATGCCAACGGTCAGCGGTTGGTTGACCACCATCAGCTATCTGTTCCCTACCTTGCGCCGTAAACTGCGTCCACAGTTATATAAGATTGGACGTAAAAATAAGGACAAGTATCGTCACCGCAAAATCTAACAGCTATCTATTTGCGAATAGATTGAAGCAAGTCCCCAAATTTTGTTCTAGACTTATTTGAGTGTTCATAGAGTTTTTATGTAGCATAATCTCAATCTGTTGAGATCACAGAACACAATGCCACATCGTTCTTATGATGATGGCAACAAAAGGTAAGTAGTTAAATTGTGGAAACTGTCAAATTATTAGGGCGCCAAAATTTTGTGGCTCCTTTTGTCTTGGTATTGCAGCTAACACTAAAAAAACATTAACTTTGCATCGAGCCGATTTGCGCCCCGCGCATTAAGCGGGTTTTGGGTGCCCTGTGCTAAAGATAATCTTGTAATAAGGAGAATCAAGCAATGGAGCGTTATCTTCGAGTCGGTGTAATTACTCTAGTGGGTTTACTTCTTGTCCTGCCTGTTTGGTTTGCTGTGGTTGCCAATCAAGACAACAAACGGTCACCTAATCCTGCTAAAACACAAAGCGCTATAGAATTGGATGATCAACTCACTGATCCCGAAGTGGACATAATTGATAATGCTGAAGTTGGTCAGGAATCACTCAATAAGTTACTGCCTCAGCTTGAGCAATTGGCAGCCCCCACTGATGACATAGATTCGCAAGATATAGTCAAGTTGCAACAAGAGGCTGATCAATTAATTGAAGAAATGGATCAGTTGTTGCTCGACAGTGATTTTCAAGAACCTGATATCACTCAGATCGATCAGTCTGAAATATACCAACATCCTGAGTTTCAGGAGGGTCTCAAGCAGGAAGAGGCTCTAGAAGAGCGCTTAAACGCACTGCCCTAAAACCTATCAAATAACGCTATCGGGAAGGATCCCATCGCACAAAAAGGAATTTGTACAATGAAACGATCAAACTGTTGCGCAAGTCGCCCCACCAATCCCTTAGCCTCCACAGGAATCTCATCTAGGCGGACTTTCTTAAGCACTGTGCTGCTGATTCTCACTACTGTACTTGCAGTTCAGACTCAGGCGCGCACTGTGGGTACCACCCCCGGAGAGCTCAGTATCTCAAATGGTGTTGCAACCTATACAGTACCTATTGCTATGGCGCCGGGTATCGCTGGCATGGTGCCGGAGCTAAGTTTGCAGGTCAGCAGTCCGGGTGGCAATGGCATTGCTGGTCTGGGGGGGAGTCTCTCTGGATTGTCTTCTATCAGCCGTTGTGCAAAAACCATTGCACAAGATGGTTTTGCCGCGGGTGTAAACCTCGATCGTCAAGATGGCTACTGTCTCGATGGACAGCGTTTAATCCTTGTCAAAGGCAACTATGGCAACAGCGGAAGTTAATATCGCACTGAAATCGAGAGCTTTTCAAAAATTACTG
>CAXEWB010000218.1:0-5664 GCA_963999835.1 uncultured Cellvibrionales bacterium
AAAAATTACTATTAAAGCAACCAGATGGGCAATAGAAAACTCAGCAAAAGGCAAACCCAGCGCATCCAATCCATACAGGAGCGGCAGCGCAAAAAGGCTGCGCAGGAAAATCCAGGCTTTGAGCTAGGTAATGACACCGCTCTAGGAGCTGAGACAACGGGCATTGTAATTTCAAACTACGGCTCTCAAGTGGATATTGAGGGTGATAGCGAACCTTTTATTGGAAAAATCGTGCGCTGCTTCAAACGTGCCAATATTGATAGCTTAGTTACTGGGGATATTGTGGTGTGGCAGCCAACGGAAGAAAGTAGCAACCAAATAGGTGGCGTAGTGGTTGCACGTCAACCCCGGCAATCTGAGCTTGTTCGTCCAGATAATTACGGTAAATTGCGTCCCGTAGCCGCCAATATTGATCAAATTGGGGTAGTATTTGCCGCCCTGCCCAGTCCACAGAGCAATCTGATTGATCGGTATTTGGTTGCTGCAGAATCGCACAATATCGAACCCTTTCTAGTGGTTAATAAAGATGATCTACTGATTAAACATAGTTATCCCGAGATACAGCAACTGATAGACAAGTATCAATTTATTGGCTACAAAGTGATTTGCGTATCAGCTAAAACACTGAATGGAATGGATCAGCTGGCAAACTATCTATCCAAACATACCTCAATTTTTGTTGGCCAATCTGGGGTTGGAAAATCCTCAATTATAAATGCACTGCAACCGCACAATAACAGCACCATTGGCCCACTCTCCGAGACAACTCATGAGGGCACCCATACTACAACAGCCTCTAAACTGGTTCATCTCAACAACGGCGGTATGCTGATAGATTCTCCGGGCATCAGGGAATTTGCCCTAAATCATTTAGATCAGGAGACAATTATCAATGGCTTTAGGGACTTTCGCCCCTATCTGGGTAACTGTAAATTCCGTGACTGCCGACATGACAAAGAGAGTGGCTGTGCGCTACTGGAAGCCGTTGCAGAGGGCAAAATACTAAGTGAGCGGCTAAAGAATTACCGACAAATCGTTCAAAGTCTTGATTCCTTTTAAACATACAGCGTATCTGCAGCGGAATTTCTGCTAAAATCCGCCTTATATTCCAACCGGCACCGATTGCAATGAATCACTTAATCGAACCCGAACAGTTAATGGCTGAGCTCAAGGACGACAATCTGGTTATTGTCGACCTATGCAATAGTACTCTTTATCAGCAAAAGCATGTGCCAGGCGCTATTCATCTGCAAGGAACTCACTTAGTAGCAAACACGCCCCCTTTCCCAGGAATGTGCCCAAGTGCCAAACAACTCTCACAGGTTATCAATCACCTAGGCATCAATACCGACAAACGTGTGGTTATCTATGATGACGAGGGTGGTGGCTGGGCCGGTCGCATGGCTTGGAGCCTTGATTTAATGGGGTTCAACAACTGGTGCTACCTCAATGGCGGCATCGTATCTTGGATTAAAGAGGGATTTCCCACTGAATCTAGCCCCAATCAAGCCGCTATTATTGAGACAAGACCCCTTTCCATTGTAAATCCTGAAGTAAAAATTAGTGCAGATGAAATTAAACAGGCTTTTGGCGCAACAAACTTTGCTATTTGGGATGCCCGCAGCCCCGCTGAGTTCAGCGGCAGTATGGTAAGAGCTGCGCGGGCGGGACATATCCCCGGCGCCATTAATTTGGAATGGACAGCACTAATGGATCAGCAGAAGAATTTACGTATTCGAGATAACGCTCAACAGCTATTGAATGATCTGGGCCTGACCAGCGATAAACTGATCGCTACCCACTGCCAATCGCACCACCGCTCTAGCTTTACCTATATGGTCGGCAGAATGCTTGGCTATAAAAATATTCGCGGCTATGATGGCTCGTGGGCTGAGTGGGGAAATTCAGAAGATCTTCCAGTAGAATTAGGCAATTAATCAATTAACTTACTAGTAAACGAACTATGGATCACAGTACCGAATTATTTATCGCCTTGCAGCGATTACTGCCAAAGCACTTACTGTCTCGACTTGTGGCTAAATTGGCAGAATCTAAGCGATCTTGGATTAAAAATTTTCTAATAAAGCGTGCCATAAAAGCCTTTGATATTGATATGCAGGAAGCGGTGAGTGACCAATTGGGCAATTATGAAAACTTTAATGCCTTCTTTACTCGTGAACTAAAAGCTGGAGCACGGCCCATCGCGAGAAGCAAAAATGCAGTGGTATCTGCCGCAGATGGCGTGATTAGTCAGGCTGGCAGAATAGATAAAAATAGACTCCTCCAAGCCAAAGGTATGAACTACAGTCTCAATCACCTTGTGGGTGACTCTGATCAGGGAAAGCAATACGAGAATGGCACCTTTGCTACGATTTATCTGTCACCTAAAGACTATCATCGCGTACATATTCCGCTGGGTGGACAGTTGGTTTCTAGCAGATATATTCCCGGCGAATTATTTTCTGTTAATCAAAAAACTACCGAGGGTCTGCCAAACCTTTTTGCACGAAACGAGCGCTTAGTCTGCGAATTTAAATCTGAGCAAGTGGGTCATTTTTCAGTGATTTTTGTCGGTGCCATGCTAGTCGCAGGCATCGAAACGGTCTGGGGAGGCTTTGAAACACCAGGACCGGGGGCAGTGCGCGAGGTAGATCACAGCAGTGATAATCTTATTTACAAAAAAGGTGATGAAATTGGTCGTTTTAAATTTGGGTCAACCGTCATACTGCTGTTTCAAAAAGGAACTGTGCAACTGGAAAAGAGCATTGAAACCTCAACGACAGTTCGTATGGGTAGGAAAATTGCTCTAATAAAATAAAGGGTAAGCGTGGCGACTTTTAACGCAAGGAATGACTCTGAACAGCTTCTACAAGAACGCGCACATTGTCCGGGTCTATATCTGGTGTAATGCCATGTCCCAAATTAAAAATATGCCCACTGCCTTCACCATAGGAGTGTAAAATAGTCTGCACTTCTTGTTCAATTGAAGCAGGACTTCCACGCAGCACCGATGGATCCATATTGCCCTGTAGCGAAACCCAATCCCCAACCAGTTTTCTGGCATCACCTATTTTGACTGTCCAATCAAGGCCCAAACAGTGACAACCGGTATCAGCCATGGACTGCAACCATTGGCCTCCGCCCTTGGTAAATAATATCACCGGTACAGGGCATCCCTTAGCTTCTGTAGTAATACCTCTGACTATTTTCTCCATATAGGCTAAAGAGAATTCATTGTAAGCTGAGTGACTCAACACCCCGCCCCATGTATCAAAAATCTGTACTGCCTGAGCACCGCTGGCAATCTGTGCATTGAGATAATCAATGACCGATAATGCTAACTTATCCAATAGCTGATGCATCAGTTCTGGCTCAGTGTAAAGCATAGTTTTTGAGCGGGCGAAATCGCGACTACTCTGACCCTCAATCATATAGGTGGCCAGCGTCCACGGACTTCCTGAGAAGCCAATTAAGGGAACACGACCATTGAGTTCACGGCGAATTGTAGACACCGCATTGGTGACATAGGCTAAATCATCAAATGTATTGATGACTTCAAGCTTTTCAACGTCAGTAGCGCAGCGAATGGGTTTGTGAAATTTGGGTCCCTCGCCTTCAGCAAAATAAAGACCAAGGCCCATAGCATCAGGAATAGTAAGAATATCGGAGAACAGGATTGCTGCATCCAGAGGGAAACGCTCTAGGGGCTGCAAAGTTACTTCACAGGCTAGTTCAGTGTTTTTGCACAGGCTCATAAAGTCGCCTGCACGAGAGCGGGTGGCTCTGTATTCAGGCAGGTAGCGACCCGCCTGACGCATAATCCAAATAGGGGTCCGATCGACAGGTTGTCGCATAAGTGCCTTCAAGAAGCGATCGTTTTTAAGGGCCGTCATTACTACTCAATTAGTTTATTTTAGTTATAACTCAAGCGCTGATTCAGATTTAAACATCTAAGTAATCCAGGATACCCTGAGCCGCCTGCCGTCCCTCCCAGACCGCCGTCACCACCAAATCTGATCCACGTACCATATCACCACCTGCAAACACTTTAGGGTTAGTGGTTTGGAAGGGGAAAGTTTGCTCTTCAGCCGCAATAACACCACCCCAGTCAGCGGTATCAACTTCAATATCAGCAAGCCAAGAGGGAGGACTGGGTTTAAATCCAAAAGCAACAAGAACAGCATCCGCGGGTAATATCTCTTCACTACCCGGTATCACTTCAGGACGACGACGACCATTTTCATCAGGCTCGCCCATCTGCGTCGATACCAACTTGACAGCTTCTACTTCGCCATCAGCATTGCTAATAATCTCAATAGGTTGCACATTAAACTTGAACACAACGCCCTCTTCCCTAGCATTTTTTACCTCTCTTCGTGAGCCAGGCATATTTTCTTCATCGCGACGATAAGCACAGGTAACACTGGCAGCGCCCTGTCGAACCGAGGTGCGGTTGCAATCCATAGCCGTATCTCCACCACCTAAAACAACCACATTTTTTCCTTTGAGATCAATAAATTCGTCGGAAGATTGTTCAAAACCTAGGTTGCGATTGACATTGGCCACCAAAAATTTAAGCGCCTCGTGAACGCCCGGTAAATTCTCACCAGGGAAATCGCCCTTCATTGTGGTATAGGTGCCCATACCCATAAAGACGGCATTATAGTCTCTTAAAAGTTCGTCAATACTGATATCCCTGCCGATCTCTGTATTCAAGTGAAACTCAACACCCATACCTTCCAACACTTCACGGCGAGTGCGGATAACTTCCTTCTCTAACTTAAATTCAGGTATACCAAAGGTCAACAAACCGCCAATTTCAGGGTAGCGGTCAAATACAACTGGCTTGACACCATTGCGCACCAGAATATCAGCACAGCCAATACCTGCAGGACCTGCACCAATAACCGCTACCTTCTTATCCGTCCACACTACCTTTGACATATCAGGGCGCCAACCCATGGCAAATGCAGTATCAGTTATATATTTTTCCACCGAGCCAATAGTCACTGCCCCAAAGCCGTCATTTAGGGTACAGGCACCCTCACAAAGTCTATCTTGGGGGCATACTCGACCACAGACCTCTGGTAACGAATTAGTTTGATGGCTTAATTCTGCTGCTTCGATTAGATTACCCTCGGAGACTAGCTGTAGCCAGTTGGGGATATAATTGTGAACGGGGCATTTCCATTCACAATAGGGATTTCCACAAGACAGGCAACGCTGTGATTGACTTTCAGCAGCGGACTGACTGAACGGATCGTAAATCTCCACAAATTCATTGCGCCGGCGTTGCATATCACGCTTGGGTGGATCTATGCGCTCAACGTCGAGAAACTGAAATTCTTTATTAGCTGTGGCCATATATGTATATCTCTAAGCACTCGGTCAATCAACTAGCAATAGCATAGGCTTGTGCCAGAATAGTCTGCAAGCTGGACGCCTTGGGTTTGACTAGCCAAAACTTTGGGGCATAGTCAGAAAAATTCTCCAGAATCTCCCGCGACCAGGAACTATTAGTCTCGCGAACATGGTCTGCAATCATACTCTGAAGAAAACTATGGTGGGATTCGAGTGATTCGGAGGTTACACGCTGTATATCAATCAATTCCATATTGTATCGATCGACAAAGTTACGCTCAGTATCCAATACGTAGGCAAAAC
>CAXEWB010000219.1:0-8557 GCA_963999835.1 uncultured Cellvibrionales bacterium
GGTGTTTATCACAATATGCAGATGAATAACTACATTATTATCGGTTCTGCTATGGGCACAATTATGGCTGCCAATGTGTGGATGGTTATCTGGCCAGCTCAGCGAATTGCCCTTGGTATGGAAGAGGGTGATGCGGGTGTGGCAGCAGCCAAAGCTCTGCTGGCCTCTCGAACCAACACCTTATATTCAGCTCCAATGCTGTTTGCTATGTTTGCCGGCCCACACTATTCTGGCTATGGTTATGGTACAGAAGTTGGTGGTACAGGGCTGATTGTTGCGCTTGTAATTATAGCAGCCATTGAAGTAAATGGTCTCAAGGGCAAGCTAGGGCCTCTTACTACTGTTCGCGGTGTGATCCAATCAAGCCTTATTTTGACCGCTATTCTGGCTTGTTCTGTTAATTTGCTATAATCTTTTCCAACCTTAGAAAACGGTGCTGTGTCATGCAGTGCCGTTTTTTTGTACAAAAGTGAACGCACAAATAGTGTCACCTAGTAGTGATGGGAGTATAATCACTCCTATCTAATTCAATTAGTTAGGTAACATCATCTATGGATAAAGAGCGTATAAATCCAATTGTTGCTGAGCGCGATGATATGATTGGTCGTTCCTCTTCAAGCTCTAGGGGGGAATCTCCTCTTGTTAAATCATCTACTAAGGCTGTCCCTGAGGGTATGTCAGCAGCTTGGAAATTTATAGTCCTGACTACTTTTATTGGCCTAATGGCCGCTGCCTATGTTGGTTGGCAGCAATACCAAAGTTTTTTACTCCTACAGGAGAGATTTGAAATACTGGATTCACGATTAAATAACACTGACGAATCAGTGACTCAGTCTGGCGCAGCTATGCAGATAAGTATAAGCAAACAGGGTGATGAGCTGAAAAAACATTGGAGCGAAATAAGAAAACTTTGGGGAGTTGCCAATGATAAAAATAAAGGCAGTATTGAAAAGAACAGTAGCGATATAGCATTTTTAGCCGCCAAACGTCTTGAGATGGAGACTGAAGCTGGTAAGGATCGAGTCAAAGTACAAGGGGTAACAGAGGATTATTTAGGATTAATTGCTGATTTAGAATCACTCAATAACACTCTCAACCAGTACAAAAATACCTTAAATAAGGCGCAAACATCCCTTACTCAGCAACAACGGCAATTACAAAACAACAGTGAAGCTATAAAGTCTGTGGATGGATTTCGCCGACAAATTAATCAAAAGTTACTTAAGCTTGAGCAAAGGGTAGCTTCAATAGCTGATCTAGAGAATACAAAATAGTTCTTTACGGGAGTCTGTACTCAAAGTTATGACAGTTATTCGTCAACAAGATATTATCCAGAGTGTTGCAGATGCGTTGCAGTTTATCTCTTATTATCATCCCTCCGATTTTATTATGGCAATGAGCGAAGCTTATGAGCGCGAGGCTTCTAAGTCAGCCAAAGAGGCCATGGCACAGATTCTCATTAACTCTCGTCTGTGTGCCACAGGACATCGACCTATTTGTCAAGATACAGGGATAGTGACTATATTTGTTAAAGTAGGTATGCAGGTGCAATGGGACACAGAGATGAATTTGACAGATATGATTAATGAGGGAGTGCGGCAAGCGTATACTCACCCTGACAATGTTCTGCGAGCATCCATTTTATCTGATCCAGATGGGGAGCGAAAAAATACTGGTGACAATACACCGGCTGTTATCCACTACGAAATAGTACCTGGTAACAAGGTACAGGTTGACGTTGCAGCAAAGGGCGGTGGTTCAGAGGCTAAGGCTAAATTTGTAATGCTAAATCCCTCTGATTCAGTGGTCGACTGGGTGCTGGATGTAGTGCCTTCTATGGGTGCTGGTTGGTGTCCGCCTGGGGTGTTAGGAATAGGAATAGGAGGCACCGCTGAAAAAGCCATGCTGATGGCTAAGGAAGCGCTGTTAGAGCCGATTGATATTCATCAACTGCAAGCCAAGGGCGCTGACAACCGCAATGAGGAATTGCGCTTGACATTGTTTGATAAAGTGAATGCTTTAGGCATAGGTGCCCAAGGTCTTGGTGGCTTGACGACAGTATTAGATGTAAAAGTTAAAGACTATCCCTCCCACGCAGCCAATAAAGCGATAGCCATAATTCCTAACTGTGCAGCTACACGCCACATCCACTTTGAGCTTGATGGCTCTGGTGCAGCTGAGTTCGAGACACCAAGTATTGATCTCTGGCCTGATATCGCCTGGGAAGCAGGAGACTCTATGCGACGGGTCAATTTAGATATTGTAACGCAACAGGAAATCGATCTCTGGCGCCCTGGCGATACGCTATTGTTATCTGGAAAGATGCTGACTGGTCGCGATGCGGCCCATAAAAAAATGACCGATATGCTAGCCAACGGTGAGCAGTTGCCAGTGGATCTAAAGGGCCGATTTATCTACTATGTTGGACCTGTCGATCCCGTCAGGGATGAGGCTGTGGGCCCTGCTGGCCCCACTACGGCCACAAGAATGGATAAATTCACTCGCTCAATGCTTGAGCAAACCGGCCTGAAAGGTATGATTGGTAAGGCTGAACGTGGCGAGGAGGCGATCGATGCTATTAGGCGTAATCGGGCGGTTTATCTAATCGCTGTTGGTGGTGCAGCCTATTTAGTCTCTAAGGCTATTACCAGTGCAGAGGTAGTTGCTTTTCCAGAACTTGGGATGGAAGCAATTTACGAATTTGAAGTGAAGGATATGCCGGTCACTGTGGCTGTGGATACTACTGGTGACTCTGTTCATTGCACAGGTCCTGCAACGTGGAAAGTAAAAATTCAGGAAGCAATTTAATTTTTAGGGTAAGATTTTCTTGCCCTTAACTTTGGAGATTGTCTTTAGTGGATTACCTTGGTTTAGTTGTAAAAAAATGCCTAAACTGATAGGTAACCTGTTGCAATGGATGCTTGTTATTAAACTATGCTTAATTAAATAGAAACATTAGGAGTGACTTTATGCGCCTTAGGAATATTATTTTCGGAGTTTGGGTTTTAGCTTTTTCAACTGCAGCAAATGCATCAAGTCCTTGGTACATGGGGATCAATTTCAAACACCTAAAGTTGGACGATGCTAGAGAGGCCTCCTGTAATTGTGAGATGAGTAGCAATCAAGTTGGGGTACAAATAGGTAAATATATCTCCAGTAACCTTTCTTTAGAAATTGATCACACTACGCTTGCTAATGGATCTAATCTTGACGTGTCTTCTGTGAGCAGTATTTTTTGGGCTGGTAATCATGACTCGGCGTTTCGTTATTTTGCTCTGCTAGGATTTAATCACTTCAACTTTGATGAGGAATCGGCGCATACAAATAATAGCAACGAACAGTCGACACAGATTGTATTTGGCCTTGGTGTAGGTAGAAAGGTAGCAGAAAAATACCAAGTTCGCGCTGACATGCGATGGATGGGTGGGCATGATGAAAATGCCGAAGATATTGGGTTTCAATTGTCTTTTAATCGACTTTTAGGAGCCTCAACTGCCTCAGTACAGGCCCCGGTAGTCGAGCCAAAAACGGCTCAGAAACCAAAAATTAAAACCATCACTATTAATCTAAATGTTGAGTTTGAATTTGATAAAGCCAATGTTCTGGCAATTTACAGTGACCAGTTGGCTACTGTTGCCCAGGCCATGCAGACGCATTCAGATATTGAACTTGTGCTCGAGGGACACACGGATAGCATAGGCTCTGAAAGCTACAATAAAGATCTATCCGCTCGTCGCGCAGAGGCAGTCAAGGCAAAGTTATCCAAAGATTACGCAATCTCAAGCGATCGTATTTCCACGATAGGTTATGGTGAGAGCCGACCTATTGCGAGCAACGATAGCGCAGAAGGTAGGGCGCTCAACAGACGAGTGGTTGGTGAAATGAACTTTACTGAAGTGATTGTTGAATAATTGATAGCCCACTATCAGCTAGCTTAAAACGGCGCCTCGTTTGATACTAAAAACAGGCGTCGTTTTTGTATGGGGTGCACAATAGGACTATACTCCCTTGACAGTCTAAAAAATTCGATAAGGGTGAAAGCCAGTGCAAGATACCTTTTATTGGCATGATTATGAAACCTTTGGTGCTGATCCATCTAGAGATAGACCCTCGCAATTTGCAGGCCTGCGAACTGATTTTGAGCTAAATGTCATTGGCGAACCGCTAGTACTGTTCTGCCAACCTCAGCCGGATATTTTGCCCTCCCCAGAAGCCTGTCTAGTGACTGGAATTACACCACAACATGCCCTTCATCATGGTGTTCCAGAGCCTGAGTTTATGGCGAATATATACCATCAGTTAGCTATGCCCAGAACCTGTGGTGTGGGCTACAACAGTATTCGTTTTGATGATGAAGTTACAAGATATGGGCTTTATAGAAACTTCTATGACCCCTACCAGCGCGAGTGGCAAAATGGCAATTCACGCTGGGACATTATCGATCTTTTGCGGGTTACTCATGCACTGCGCCCACAGGGTATTGAATGGCCTGAGCACAGTCCTGGGTCACCCAGTTTTAAATTGGAACATCTTACCCAAGCCAACGGGATTGATCATGATGCGGCCCATGATGCCCTGTCAGATGTCACTGCCACCATAGGTATGGCAAAGTTGGTCAAACAGTTACAACCCAAGCTGTTTGATTATGTGTTGGCAAATCGTGGAAAACAGGCGGTGTCGAAACTGGTCAATTTAACTCAACGCAGGCCTTTTTTTCACTGCTCTGGAATGTTGCCCCGAGATAGCTTGTACAGTGCAATTATGATGCCTTTGGCGCCTCATCCTACTAACAATAATGGTGTCATTTGTTTTGATTTATCAGCTGATCCTGAACGATTGATCAAACTTGATAGCGAGGAGATTCAGAAACGCCTTTTTACTCGTTCAGAGGATTTAGCAGATGGTGTTGAACGTTTGCCACTTAAGGTGGTCCATCTCAATAAAGCACCTGTGGTATGCACGCCAAAAGTAGTAGATAGCAGTGTTTCAAAGCGTTTAAATATTGATATGCAGCGCTGTGAAGAGCATTGGCAGCGCTTGACTAAAGTTGATTTGCAGACGAAGTTACAGGCAGTATTTGCCTCACCTCCACTTGCCTCAACAAGCGAGGCTGAACAACAACTTTATAAGGGTTTTTTGTCAAATCAGGACAAGCCATTATTGAGCCAAGTTAGAGAGGCTAAATCCGCAGATTTTAAGCAACAACATTTCTGCTTCTCAGACACTCGCTATAATCAATTATTATTCAATTACCGAGCTAGATACTTCCCCGAAACACTCTCTGCTAACGATCAGGAACTTTGGTCAGAGAATTGCAGGTGGCGGTTAACTGATTCTCAGTCTGGCTACCTGACAATCGAACAGCAAAAATCTGATATTTCGGCCTGTCTATCTGATCCCGATCTATCGCAGGACAAAGTGGCGGTGCTAAAAGATTTACAGGCATGGAATCTCTCGGTGGCAGAGCAATTTGGCCTCAATGCCCTTTAATTATGATGATTGGTCTGCTGTTTGGTGTTAATTTAGCTAGAGTAAGAATGTCAAAAAGGCTAGAATCTGATTATTAAATTTTTTTTGAGGCTATCCTTTGATTTTTCAAGGCGCCCATATACTGTCGATCAGTCAGTTTGAAAAAGAAGACGTCGAGCGTCTATTTGATATTGCAGATCAAATGCAACCCTATGCGTTACGGCAAAAGGTTACCCGAGTGCTTGAGGGCGCCATCCTAGGTAATATGTTTTTTGAAGCAAGTACCCGCACGCGGGTCAGTTTTGGCTCTGCTTTTAATCTTCTTGGTGGTGAGGTTCGTGAAACTGCAGGCTTTGAGAGTTCTGCACTTGTAAAAGGTGAGTCTCTTCAGGATACTGCCCGGGTTCTCTCCGGCTTCAGTGATGTGATCTGTATGCGACATCCCGAGGAGGGGTCTGTAGCAGATTTCGCCAGCGCTAGTCGTGTTCCAGTCATTAATGGTGGTGATGGTTCCAATGAGCATCCCACTCAAGCATTGTTGGATCTCTATACCATTCGCAAAGAGATGGCAGTCAGTGATCGTGATATAGACGGGCTTAAAATTGCTATGGTGGGTGACCTTCGCTTTGGTCGAACGGTTCATTCCCTGTGCAAGTTGCTCTCTCTCTATAATGATATTGAGGTAGTGTTGGTATCGCCAAAGGAACTCGCTCTACCCTCTGAGTTTGTCGAGGCTATGCGCTGTGCCGGTGTTAAGATAACTATTTCTGATGATCTGACCTACAGTATTACTAATGTGGATATTGTTTACTCCACGCGGATACAGGAAGAACGCTTTGGCAATCAACAGGAAGCTGATTTATACCGTGGTAGGTTTCGATTGAACCAGGCTATTTATACCCAGTTTTGTCAGCCAAATACCGTGATTATGCATCCCCTACCGCGAGATTCGCGCGAAGATGCCAATGAATTGGATAATGATCTCGACAACAATCCCAATCTAGCAATCTTTCGCCAGACAGATAATGGCGTTTTAGTGCGTATGGCACTCTTTGCCTTGGTGCTAGATGTCGCTCATCGCATAGACGAGTATTCTCATGATGTACGTTGGTATAGTGCTAGGACAGATTGAGACTTAATCACAATAAATACAGAAATAGATAATTAATGACTGTTAAATAGTTGGCAAATTATCAAAACGTGCAATGTTTAGGTTCTATCCATGAACGAGTTTGATGATATTCGTCCCTATAGGGATTCTGAGATACCCAATACTCTTGCTCGGCTGATTGCTGATCCTGAGTTTATCGATCTGCTTCTGTCTCGGAAAATACCCACATTAATGAAATTTTTGCCAAAGCTGCTGAAACCAGTCGTTAGGTTCTTTCTTAGATACAGCCTCAAAAAATTGATAGCTCAGGTTAAATCAGTGAAAGAGTTGCAGGGTCACATGAAAAAAAGTCTTCAGGGTATTCTTGATAAAACAACCGATGGCTACAGTTTTGCGGGGTTGGATCAGCTAGATCCAGATAAATCCTATTTATTTATCAGTAATCACAGAGATATTGCGCTGGATCCAGCTATGGTTAATCTAGCTATGCACACTGTTGAATTAGATACAGTACGTATTGCGATTGGTGATAATCTACTTAAAAAACCCTTTGCCAGTGATCTTATGCGTATCAATCGTAGTTTTATTGTGAAGCGCTCTGTAACCGGTCGCAGGGAAAAATTGCAAGCACTCAAGATTCTATCGCAGTATATTAGACACAGTATTATGAATGAAAAGGTGTCCTGTTGGATTGCCCAAGCAGAAGGGCGAGCCAAGAATGGCAACGACCGCACTGAAACCGCGCTGTTGAAAATGCTCGCGTTATCCAAATCTAAACAACAAACATTCGCTAGTGCTATCTCGGAACTGCACTTATTACCTGTCTGCGTATCCTATGAGTATGACCCCTGTATTATCGACAAAGCCAATGAGTTATTTGCTTCGAGTCAAGGTCAAGACTATATTAAGAGAGAGTTTGAGGATTTGGATAATATTCAAAAGGGCTTTGTCGGTTATAAAGGGCGAATACAGGTTAATTTTGGTCATCCAATCACAGAGGGTTTTACCAATGCTGATAACTTGGCGACTGAGATTGATCGGCAGATTCACTGTTTATACGAGCTCTTTCCAAGTAATATTATTGCCTGGCAGATGCAGGAGGAGAGAGACGCCGATACTGTTGATTTATTGAGGCAACAGTGGTCGGATGAGAATTGGTCAGTCGCTGAGGAAAAATTCGCATCTCATCTTAATTCAGTCCCTGAGCAGCAAAGAGACTTGGTTATTAATATCTATGCGACACCTGTTATTAATCAATTGGCCTATCATCAATCCACAGAGTAGGGATATAGATTCTTGCTAGACACGCAGATTAGGCAAACTATTCAGCAGGGTTACAGTGATTTTTTAAGCGCACGCAGTTTAAAACCCCGTTTGGGCCAGAAGCGGATGATTGCCGCTATTGCCAATACTCTAGCTAACTCTAATGCCGATAAAAGGCTGGCAGTCATTGAGGCGGGAACGGGTACGGGTAAAACGGTCGCCTATCTTATTGCTGCGCTCCCATTAGCACGTCACCTTGAGAAAACTGTAATAGTGGCAACCGGTACGATTGCGCTACAAGAACAATTAATCTATAAAGACTTACCAGATCTTCAGCAGGCATGTGACTGGGATTACACTGTTGCTCTGGTTAAAGGTCGAGGGCGCTATGCCTGTAATTTGCGTTTAGAGCAGTGCATTGAAGCGATTAATTCCAAGGACGCAGGATTATTTTTGTTTGATGACGAACTGCACTTTGATCCCAGCGAAAATACAGAGACCCTCTACAAACAGTTATCCTCTGCCCTTGAGGATGGTAGTTGGGATGGTGATCGCGATGCTTGGGATAAGCGAATTAATGATAACGATTGGCGCGCACTCACCATTGATCGGCGCCAGTGTGCGGGCCGTCGCTGTAGGTTTGTTGATCAATGTGCATTTTTTAAAGCGCGCGGAGAGCTTGAAGACGCCGAGTGTGTTGTGGCTAACCATGAC
>CAXEWB010000220.1:0-2960 GCA_963999835.1 uncultured Cellvibrionales bacterium
ACCCGATTTCCGCGGGCGTATGGACCCAGCCCTAGAAATACTTACCGCGACAGCTCCCGATGTTTTCAACCATAATATGGAGACTATGGAGACTGTCCCGCGTCTATACCGTGAAGCTCGTCCGGGGGCCAACTACAAATGGTCGTTGAAGCTACTAAAAGAATATAAGAGATTAAATCCTCAGGTGCCTGCTAAGTCTGGATTAATGGTGGGACTTGGCGAAACCAAAGATGAATTACTTAGAACATTGGATGACCTGCGAGAGCACGACGTGGATATGCTTACGGTGGGTCAGTATCTGCAACCCTCAGTGAATCATCTGCCTGTGGATCGTTTTGTTCATCCTGACGAGTTTGCTGAATATACCGAATATGCCGAGAGTATTGGTTTTTCTCAGGCAGCTTGTGGTCCCCTTGTACGCTCCAGTTATTATGCTGATAAACAGGCGCGTGGCGAGTCGATCGATTAACCCTCCAGCCTATGGCACTTTAACCATGCCAGTGTCGTTTATTGCCTAACTTCAAGGTTCGACAAATTAAATTTAGCGAAACCAACTACATCTAAACCTTAGTTCAGGTTATATTTCCTTGGCGAGATAATGCTGTTGGGATCCACTAGATCTTTAAATTGCTTTATCAACTGCCAGTAACTGTCATTTTCATCACAATACAGGTCCATAATGCGGTTATCTATTCTGTAGGGAAAGAAGCCATTTTCCTGCAATAGACGATGTACCATTTTATGCCAACGATGAGCCGTTTCCACAGCATATTTATTTTCTCGATCAAAATAAATCCTGTGATAACCCTCAAAAGTCAATTCATCCACGGCAGCGTAATTATGATAAGCCATAACTCCAAGTTCTTTAGATACCTGATCAATCAATGACTTAACTTCTAGTAGCTGTTTTCCCTCAAATGGCACCGCGGGCAGACAACAAACCATACCTACAATCTTCGAGTTAAGGTCGATATTATCATTGTCCAATGTGACATTCGTAATTGCTGCCATAGTCTCTAGGCTGTAGTTACTCGGTATCCCCTGAAAAGCTTTAGACAATACACCATGATAGGGGTGTTGCTCTATTGCGGTTGGTTCATGGGGTAGAATATCCAAACTGCATGGTCGCAAGGCTTCTTTGAGCTTTTTCTCTTTTAATGCAATAAAATCATCATCTCCTGAGAAGTTTGCAAAGGTGCACCATTGCTTGTTATAGCGATAATCTTGTCCACTGGTAGTTCTTGGATCATTGAGATTAGTGATTAAAAGTCCATCATCGAGGATACCCTGCTCATATAATTTGCGTAGCCTGTTGGTAATCGATTGCAGATGTTCTTCTGTAAAGTTTAATGTGAAAACCCGTGTATTCTTTTTCAACTGCAAGCGAATTGCCATCTTGGTGGTGATACCAAGATTTGACTGTGTGAACATCCCACTCAGGTCTGGCCCATGGCCAGGGGCATAGTGGAAGGCCAGCGGGTTATGGTCTTTGAAATAGTGCCAGAATCCCGTTTTAACCAATTCTCCAGATGCCAGCATGACTTCCATACCGATAAGCAGTTTACGTCTAAAACCAAAGGCAACACCGCGCTCCAGCATATTGCCAACAATGCTGGTATTTTCGGCAGAACCAGTGACAGGAAACATAAGTTGCGGATGCTGTGTCAACAAATAGTCGGAGAGTTGTTTTTGCGTCACTCCCGGCTCAATAATGGCGTAGCGGTACTGTTCATTGACATCGAAAATGCGGTTCATCTGCTCCAGAACAACCACTGAATTGTGCTCGGTAACCGGTTGCTTTGAACCCAGAGCCCAGTTTTTCCCAGTGCTGGTGACAAACAGTGGGATCTTGTTTTGGTTACTTTTTTTCAGCAACTGTTGCAGTTCTGCCAACGACTGCGGTTTTTCAACCGAGACAATGTTCTTAGAGGAAAATTCACTGATATTAGCTTCCGCTGCCGCTATCTGTCGCTTATTTGGCATATCACAGCCTCCATTCTGTTATTGTGCGATAATTATAGTCCTGTCCTCACAGGACGGCCATTTAAGAAGTAGGCGGGTCATATTATAAAGAGCAGCGCGTTGAACCTTAGAGGGTCTGAGTTTAAGCTAGCTTAACTCTACTTAAACAGGCAGTTTTACAGTAAATACCGTTTCCTTATTGGGCACCGAATCTACCGTAATCGTCCCATTATGATCTTGAATAATACCGTAAACAATCGATAACCCCAATCCGGTACCGCTACCTACTTCTTTAGTGGTAAAAAAGGGATCAAATAGTTTGCTCTTGATCGATTCATCGATACCTATACCATTGTCACTAATTTGCACAGTCGCCCAGTTCTGATCAGTACTTAAAACAATGCCTATTTCTGGGTTATCGCCGTTTTTCTCCTGTAGCGCATCAATGGCATTACTAAGGATATTCATAAATACCTGATTGATACGATCCGGCAAGCAGTTGGCTTGAATGTCACTTCCGTAGTCTTTGTGCACAGTAATCCCATGGTCGCGAAGCTGATGGGTCAACAGCGTCAACGTCGATTCAATACCACTTTCCAGTTTATAAAGTTGAAAATCGCTACTGCCCAATCTCGAAAAAGATTTTAGCCCCTCGACAATAGTAACCGTGCGGTTGGCGCCATCTTCAATACCTTGCAACAATAGCTGCGTCTCGTCCTGTATGTAATCATAGTCAATTTCCTGTTTAAGATCGCTTATAGCCTGTGTTGATTCTTGCCACTGTGCGGGACTGGTCATTGCCGCATAACGGTCGCTAACTTGCTGTAGGGTGGACAGGTTGCGCTGTAAAGGCTTGATATTCGCTTTAATAAAGGTCAAAGGGTTATTAATTTCATGGGCGATACCGGCCGTTAACTGGCCCAGTGAAGCCATCTTCTCCGTCTCTATGATTTTGGCTTGTAATTGAAGTGCTCGTTTTTGTGACAGATCCTTCTCTC
>CAXEWB010000221.1:0-7479 GCA_963999835.1 uncultured Cellvibrionales bacterium
GGTTTAGACGCACTTATGGTTCTCAAGTAGCCCCATTGGGGTATCAAAAGGTTGAAATTATGGTTTGGGTAAATAAATTGATGTAGTTTCTGTGGCATGACTTATTAAGGTGAATGGTAAAATATGAAAATCGCACTAAAAAAAGAACTAGAAGCATTTTTAACCCAGTATCCCGATACAACAATGTTGGAAGTGCTGCTGCCAGATATCAATGGAATTTTGCGCTGCAAGCGAATCCCTGCGGTTGAGTTTCAGGCATTTTTTAACTCTGGCTCTAAGGGTCCAGCCTCTACCGTCTTAGTCAATTGTCGCGGTGAGTTTCCAGATGAGTTAGATATAGGTAATTCTGATGGTGATCCTGACAAACTCATCAGGCCAATCAGTGGCACCCTAGCGCCAATAAGTTGGTTAAAGTCAGAGACGGCGCAAATCTTGGCAAGTTTCCAAGAGTTGGATCAAAGTCCTGGCATGTTTGACTGTCGTAATGTTCTTATTAAAACCCTTGAGCGCTTAGATGAAATGGGACTTAAGGCGATTGTTGCCACCGAATTAGAGTTTTACCTTGTCAAACAGGGTGCCAATGGTTCTCCTGAGCCCCTACTGAGTAAAGTACCGGGTACTGACAAAGATCAAACAGGAATTCAGTATTCCATGCCTGAAGAACTCTGGGATCATGATGAATTTCTTGAAGATGTGCGTCGCGCCTGTGAGTTGCAAAATGTGCCAATGACCACTGTTCACTCAGAGTTCTCTCCTGGACAGTTTGAAATTAATTTGCACCATGTGGATGATCCAGTCACCGCCTGTGATCACGGGATTTTATTGAAGCGGATTGTCAAAGGCGTGGCTCGACAGCATGGTATGGCGGCTTGCTTTATGGCCAAACCCTTTGCCGATATTGCTGGTAGTGGCTTGCACGTTCACTTTAGTCTCTACAACAAGCAGGGTGAGAATATCTTCGCTGATAAGGATTCTGATCAGCAGCCAAGTATCTCGGAAAAAATGCGACATGCCATCGGCGGTCTGGCGGAGACTATGGAAGATGCGATGGCGATCTTTGCCCCCACTGCCAACTCCTATCGTCGCCTAATTCCAGACAATTATGCTCCCTTAAGCCCCAACTGGGGTTACAACCATCGAAATGTATCATTGCGGATTCCTGTTTCCGCAGATAAAGATCGACGCATTGAGCACCGAGTTGCCAGCGCAGATGCCAACCCCTACTTGGTCATGGCCGCTATTGTAGCTGGCATTCACTATGGTCTGACTAATCAATGCGATCCTGGTCCGATGATACCCGAGGGACATGAGATTGAGGAAGAGCAGATAACACTACCGCGCGAATGGTCTGCAGCGTTGGATAAGTTTGATGCCAGTACCGTCATGCCGGTCTATCTCGGCAAGGAATACTGTAAATTTTTTAGTTCGGTACGGCGCTGTGAATGTGATGAATTTAATCGGCAAGTGCCTGATTTGGATTACCAATGGTATATGCGGGCTGTTTAAGTTAACAGCTGTTAAACAGCGATTAAATGCCTATTTAATTTACTATATGAACATTTAAAATATTGCTGTATACTTCAATTTAACGTGGCTATGAACCTAAATATTGAGTAAGTGACCATGAAACACATTGCTACCGACGTAATGGATTCCACTGCCAGATTGGCCAGTATGTTAAGTGCTCAGATAGATAAGCTAGGCGTGGCAATGGATCCCTATTTCTATCGCTCCCATGTCACCTATCAGACCGAGTTAACGGAACTTATTTTTAAAAGTTGGCTGTATGCTGGGCACACAAGCCAGCTGCAGCGAAATGGCGACTTCTTTTTATTTGATATTGGTGAGGATTCGATCATTATCTGCCGAGATAACAAGGGGCAGATAAGGGCACACCATAATATTTGCCGTCATCGCGGTGCTAGAGTTTGCGAGCAGGCGCAGGGCAATCGCAAAGCGTTCATTTGTCCCTATCATGGTTGGGCCTACGATAATGATGGCTCCCTCAAAGCGGCGCGTGATATGGATATGTTGGCAGGTTTTGACGCTGCGAATTATCCGCTAAAGTCTGTGCGTTTGGAAATTTACCAAGGCTTGATTTTCATTAACTGTAATAACCAAGCCAGTGAATTCGCACCTTTTTTACAGCCCATTTCCAAACCCTTGGGCGCCTATGATCTTAGCAATGCGAAGGTTGCTGAGAGCAAAACCTATAAGATCGATGCTAACTGGAAGCTGTGCTTAGAGAATTATCTTGAGTGCTATCACTGCGGTAGTTCCCATCGCCAGTATGCGAAATTACACAGCTTGCAAGAACCGCGCTCTAGAGTTAAGCCGTTAAATGATGCCATGCTGGGAAGGGCTGAGGAGATCACTGGCGTTGAGGGTATCGGTGAAGAGTTTTATGCCGCCTACGCAGAGTCTACGGACATGGGAACCTGTGCTTATCACAGCCGCTATGCGCTCTACGAAGGCTTCAAAAGTGGCAGTGCAGATGGTCAACCGGTGGCGCCTTTAATGGGTAATATGCAAGGCTATGATGGCGGCGCAGGGGATTTTCAGTTGGGACCCCTTTGCTTTATGTTGAATTACCCTGATCACTGTGTGCTCTATCGTTTTATCCCGCGTTCACTTACCCAAACCGATATGCAGCTAGTGTGGTTTGTCAATGGCGATGCAGAAGAGGGTAAAGACTATGACAAGGAAAAGCTCACTTGGCTATGGGACCACACCAGCTTAGAAGATGAATTTATTATCTTGCGCAATAGCGAGGGAGTAAATTCACAATTCTTTGAACCCGGCCCTTACCATCCGGAGTATGAAGGTGAATGTTTATCCTTTATCAGTTGGTATCTCAAAGTTATGCGTAATTCCATCAATACTATTTCCTGAGGTATTCAAGTGTTTTTAAAGAAAACTGAGGATAACGCTGAGCACACGCACTCTTATTATGCAGCCTCGGCTAACTGGCAAACTGACTACCCGCAATTAGAAGGCGAACTGCAGGTGGATGTGGCTATTGTTGGTGCTGGATTTAGCGGTGTCTCTACCGCAGTGGAGCTCTGTGAGCGTGGCTACAAGGTTGCTCTTATTGAAGCCAATCGAATTAGTTGGGGTGCCAGTGGCCGCAACGGTGGACAAATCATCAGTGGTTATGGTCGCAATCCAAGTGCTTTTAGACCCTGGATTGGCAGAGAGGGAGTTTCTATTGTTGAGCAGATGGGCGAGGAGTGTGTCGATATCCTCAAGCAACGCATTGAAAAGTACAGTATCCAGTGTGATCTTAAATGGGGATACTGTGAGGTCGCATTAAAAAAACGCCACCTTAAGGCCTACAGTGAGTGGGCTAAGGACGACCCTGCTATGGAACTCTTGGATGCTCAGCAACTCCGTCAGTATGTCAATTCAGATCTCTATCTGGGTGGCTATTACCGCAAGGATTGGGGGCATCTGCAACCTATTAATCTGTGTATTGGTGAGGCGCGGGCAGCTGAGCAGATGGGTGCGCATATTTTCGAGCAATCAAAGGTTACTGGTATTACCTACGGTAGTAATCCGGCTGTTCACACAGAAAAAGGTGCAGTCAAGGCCAAGCATGTGATTCTCTGTGGTAATGCCTACATGGGTAGACTGGAACCCTATTTAGATGCGCGAGTACTGCCCTCTACAAGCTGTATCATTGCAACTGAGCCTCTATCAGAGGAGCAAATTCAACACACCCTGCCTGAGGATGTGGCGGTCTGTGACTCCAGAACTGCACTGGACTACTATCGCTTATCGGCCGATAAGCGTATGTTATTTGGCGGCTTATCTAACTATACCGGTCTGGAGCCGGTCAACGCGCAGCAGATTATGCACAAAAAGATGCTTAAGGTTTTTCCATCCCTCGCTAATGTCGGGATAGATTACTGCTGGTCTGGCAATATGGCGATCAGTGTGCGACGTATGCCTCAGCTTGGACGTATCAAAGATAGTAATGTGCTCTATGTAACAGGCTATTCTGGACATGGTGTGGCGCCAACCCACATGTCGGGGAGAGTGCTGGCTGAAGCAGTAGATGGCGATACCAAGCGTTTTGATATCATGAACAAGATGTTCCATGTGCCCTGGCCAGGAGGGCGTCTTTTGCGCCGTCCAGCCATGGCAGTTGGCATGATGTTTTACAAGATCATGGATGAGATCTGAGGTGATTATGGACAGGCAGGTGCTAATTTTCCTGCATATGGATGATCAGTCTCCGGGCTATATCGCCGATTACTTGCAGTCACACAATATACCTTACCGTGTTGTCCGCAGTTATGCTGGAGAGCCTATTCCTATCTTGGATAGTTCTATAGCGGGCTTAGTGTTTATGGGTGGCGCGATGAGTGTCAATGATGACATAGCTTGGATACCTGAAGAAATCCGCCTAATAAGGCAGGCGCTTGAGCAAGATATACCCCTTTTAGGCCACTGTTTAGGGGGTCAGTTAATTAGTCGGGCGCTGGACCAGAGGGTGTGCTCTAATCCTGTAGTTGAAATAGGCTGGCACCCCTGCGAGCGGGTTGATAATCCCGCTGCCAATGACTGGTTGGGTGATCTACCGGCCTCATTTACTATGTTTCACTGGCATAATGAGACATTTGATATCCCCGCCGGTGGGGAGCATCTATTTTCCTCGCAGTTCTGCGAAAATCAGGCCTACAGTTACGGGGACAAGGTATTGGCTATGCAGTGTCATGTAGAGATGACAGAGCAGCTAATCACTGACTGGATTACTCATTGGAAGCACCAATTGCAAAAGCAGACACAAAGCCAACAGAGTTTTGAAACCATTAATGCGCAGGTAAAGCAGTGTATCCCTGAGCTTAATCGTGTAGCCGATGTTCTCTATTCTCGTTGGGCTGAGACATTGCTGATCTAAGAGGAGCAGTTATGGGCGATAATCAACACAGAGTGGGTTTTAACCGTCATCTTCTTCACCCTTGGGCAGAACTGGGCAATTTGGGTCATGACACCAGTACTACTGTTATCAGTCGGGGGGAGGGTGCCTATGTCTATGATTCAGAGGGCAATAAACTGCTCGACGGTCCAGGTGGTATGTGGTGTATGCAGACAGGTTACGGGCGCCAAGAAATTGCCGATACGGTCTCTGAGCAAATTATGCAGTTGGGCTATTCAACGGCTTTTAGTCATACTCATCAAAAGGAAGTAGAGTTGGCAGCTCGGATAGCGGCTGAAACTCCCGGGGATTTAGATCGCGTTTATTTTACCACTGGCGGTTCTACTGCGGTGGATTCTGCGCTTAGACTGTGTCAATTAGCCAGTAATATCATGGGCGTGCCCCATCGCAAACATATACTAACCCGCCATAAGGCCTATCATGGCAGCACTTATCTATCAGCTTCGGTGAGTGGCAAAGAGCGCGACAAGACAGCAATGGATGTGAGCCGTGAAAATATCCACTTCCTTACGGAGCCCTGTTATTTCTACCATCCTGAGTTTGACACGGAAGAACAGTTTTGCGATCACCTTATTGACGAACTGGAACAAAAAATCCAGCAACTGGGTGCGGATAACATCATGTGCTTTATCGGTGAGCCTATTCTGGCTAGCGGCGGGGGTATTGTGCCCCCGGCAGACTACAACTTCCGCTGTTGGCAAACTATCAAAAAGTACGGTATTACTTATATAGCAGACGAGGTGGTGACTGGTTTCGGTCGCCTGGGACATTGGTTTGCCTCTGAAAAAGTATTTAATATTGTTCCCGATATGATTATCTTTGCCAAAGGTGTTACCTCTGGCTATGTGCCGATGGGGGGGTACGCAGTATCAACGGCTTGGCTTGATAAAATAAGTGGCGATAATGCCGACGATTGCCTTTACTGCAACGGCTACACCTGGTCCGGCAGCCCGATTGCCTGCGCAGCGGCTCTGACTAGCTGGGACATTATTCAGCGTGAACAGTTATTGCCACATGTTTTGGATATAGGACCCTATTTTCAACAACAATTAAGAACCCTCAAGGACATACCTCTGGTAGGAGATGTCAGGGGTATGGGGTTGATGGCCTCAGTGGAGATGACCATTGCCGCGGATAATGCCGCTGAGTTGCTGGAAAAGGACTATGCAATGGGCGAAATGGTAGATCAGCACTGTCAGCGCATAGGTTTAATCGTTCGCCCCTTTATAAATATCTGCATTATTTCGCCGCCACTAATTATAACGAAAGCTCAAGTTGATGAATTGGTAGCAATACTGCGTAAAGGTATTCAGTTGACACTGCAAGATCTTCGCGCCCAAGGTCTATGGAAAGATTGAATCTATGGGCCATGCGCAGTAATGTTGTTTTAATATGTTGAGGGGAATGACCGATGTCTAATAATAGTGATCTCTTTGATAGCTATTCAATGTTTGCCAATGCCTTTAGTTTTCTTGGCGTACCACTGACACGTGATCTGACTAAAGCAGATGTGGCTGTACTCGGTGTACCCTATGATTTGGGCACCACAGGTCGAGCTGGCTGTCGTCATGGTCCTCTGGCAATTCGTAATGCTTCGGCTAATTTGCGCTGGGAGGAAAAGCGCTGGCCCTGGTCTTTTAATGCCTTTGAGAGGCTTAACGTCATAGATTATGGCGATTTGGAATTTGGTCCCGGTGATTCGGAATTAATGGTCTCAGCGGTAGTTGACCACCTGTCTGCTATTCACAGTAAAGGGATTAAATCACTGGCCTTTGGTGGAGATCATTTTGTTACTTTGCCTCTGTTGCGGGCAGCTCACAAGACTCACGGTACTCTCGCTTTGGTGCACTTTGATGCTCACACAGACACCTATTCAGAGAGTGAAAAATATGACCATGGCTGTATGTTCTTCCATGCGCCAAAAGAGGGATTGATTGATCCCAGTCACTCTATTCAGATAGGAATTAGGACGGAATACAATCCCCAGCAGCATGAGTTTCAGGTTATAGATGCGCCAACGGCTAACCAACTAGCCACAGATGAGATTGTTACAGCCATTAAGCAGCGCGTTGGCGACAGACCAGTTTACTTAACCTTTGATATCGACTGTTTAGATCCCGCTTTTGCGCCGGGTACAGGTACCCCCGTGGTTGGCGGTATCAGCACAGACAAGGCGACGGGCATTATTCGTGGTTTGCAGGGAATGAATATAGTTGGTGCCGATGTAGTGGAGGTAGCACCGAGCTATGATCATGCAGAGATCACCTCGCTTGCAGCGGCAACATTAGGCCTTGAGATGCTTTATTTGATGGCTGCTACCAAGGTTTAAGCCCGACTGAAGTAGTCTTACACTTCCAAGCTGTACTTATAAAACGCTGTATCTCGTTGATAACCCAGAGATTCATAGAGGCCTTGAGCGGAAGTATTATCAATGGCTGTCTCAAGATCAATTCGCGACGCACCACTCTTTTTGGCCATTACCAATGCACGGTTCATCAGTGCTTTGCCAATCCCTTGGTTGCGCACTGAACTTTGCA
>CAXEWB010000222.1:0-6929 GCA_963999835.1 uncultured Cellvibrionales bacterium
CAATGGCGAAAAAATGCAGCAGACTGCGCTACCTGTTGAATCTTATACGCCCAGATCCATTGTGATGGAAGAAAACTTGACCGGTGTTGAACACCTAATGCAAAAGCGTCTATCACCCACTCGAATCAGTATGAACTTCTCTGCTACGGTTCCAGAGGACCATTATTTTATGATGGGCGATAACCGCGATGAGTCTAATGACAGCCGCGAATGGGGTCCTGTGCCTGAACACCGAATTGTTGGAAAAGCCTTTGCTCGATGGATGTTCTGGGATAATTTCTCATCTTTACCCAGTTTTGAGCGCGCGGGCAAAATTCAATGATTATCACTCTGCAAAGGGATATTTGCTGTCAGACACGCTATGATTAGCGCTACATAAAATACTTACCATTGTGAACAATCGTGTCGGAAAACCTTGAGCAGTTACAACAGCGCCTTGAGTATACATTTACTGACCCAGCGCTTCTAATACTCGCCCTTACACACCGCAGGTGTGGAAGTCACAACAATGAGCGCCTAGAGTTTCTGGGTGACGCTGTGTTGGGTTTAATTATGGCAGATTTTCTATCCACCAAGTTTGCACAGGTTAGGGAGGGTGAACTGAGTCGCATGCGATCCCATATGGTGTGTGCCGAGTCCCTTGCCAAGGTTGCGAAACAATTACAGCTGGGCCCGGATTTATTATTGGGCCCTGGAGAAATGAAAAGTGGTGCTCATCGACGTGATTCCATTCTCGGTGATACGGTTGAGGCAATTATTGGTGCGGTCTACGTGGATGCAGGTTTTCAACAGGCGACAGACTGTGTATTGCGTTGGTTTAAGCCTTTACTTGAGCTTGCTGAGCAGATTAGACCTACCAAAGATGCCAAGACTTCGCTTCAGGAGTTTCTCCAGCAACGAGGACAACCACTGCCTGATTATAAAGTCATAGAGGCAGGTGGCGAGCCTCACAAACGACTCTACACTGTATCTTGTAGAGTAAATCTTCTGGATCAAGAGTACTCTGCCACTGCGTCCAGTCGCCGCAAAGCTGAGCAGCTGGTTGCCGAGCAATTTCTGGTACTAATTGATGCCGGTGCTGATCATGTCTGACACTTTATGTGGTTACGTGGCCATTGTCGGCCGTCCCAATGTGGGCAAATCAACACTGCTTAACCACCTGCTGGGGCAAAAACTGTGTATCACTTCGCGCAAGCCTCAGACTACTCGACACACATTGTTGGGCATAAAAACACAAGATGATGTGCAGATAATCTGCGTTGATACTCCCGGTATTCATACCAACCAAGATAAAGCCATTAACCGAGTGATGAATCGCTCAGCAAGCAGTGTGATCGCGGATGTAGATGTAATTATTTTTATGCTGGATCGCTGCGAATGGAGCGAGGCCGATGAATATGTGGCCAAACAGCTAAACAACGTGTCGGTGCCTGTTTTGGTTGTAATTAACAAGGTCGATATGATGAATCAAACTGATGATTTGCTTCCCCATATTGAATTTTTGAAAGGAAAGGTAACAGCTGAGCAATTTCTGCCTGTATCTGCATTGCGACGTATCTGTATTAATGAAATTGAAGAAAAAATTAAATCCTATCTGCCTTCTCAACCTCACCTTTTCCCCAGAGATCAGATTACTGACCGCAGTGAGCGCTTTTTAGCTGCAGAGTTGGTACGCGAGAAAATTACCCGTCAATTAGGTGCTGAATTGCCGTATCAGATTACTGTAGAAATCGAAGAGTTTCGCGTTGAGAAAACTATCACCCATATCAGTGCTCTGATTGTGGTAGAGAGAGAGGGACAAAAGAAAATCCTTATCGGTAGCAAAGGTGCTAGACTAAAAAAAATCGGTGAACAGGCAAGGGCCGATATGGAGTCGCTGTTTGATACTAAAGTGATGCTCAGAACCTGGGTAAAAGTCCGCTCTGGGTGGTCCGATGATGAGAGGGCCCTGCGCAGCTTGGGTTATATGGACGAGTAAACTGTGATGCGAATTGAGTCTGAACGCGGCTATATCCTGCACCAGAGACCCTACCGCGAAACCAGTTTATTAGTTGACCTATTTACCTGTAACTATGGACGCGTACGCTGTGTGGCCAAAGGGTTTCGCAAGCCTAACAAAAAGGGTATCAGCCGTGCGTTATTCCCCTATACAGAGTGTCTGTTTGACTGGCAGGGTAGGGGGGAGTTAAAAACCCTTAGCCGCGCTGATGTGATTGAGGCACCGGTGTTTTTACAGCAAGAAACACTGTTTGTTGGGCTTTATATCAATGAAATCCTGTATCGTTTACTGCATGAGCAGGATCCCCATCAAGCCCTGTATCAGGATTATTGCCAGCTAATGCTAGAATTAGCTCATAAGGGGGTAGATGAAAAGATCTTGAGGGGCTTTGAAATGGCGTTGCTGGATGAGTTGGGTTACGGCTTAGTACTGGATATAGATGCTGACAAGGGCACTCCAGTGTTGGTAGATAAATTTTACCAGTATATTCCCGAGCAGGGCTTGCGCGAAGTTGCAAATCAGGCGAGATCAATAGAGAGTGGGCTAAAGGGTGCGGATATTATTGCTATCTGCCAAGGCGATTATACTCAGGCATCAACGGTCATAGCGGCCAAGCGCCTTACTCGCAAGGCTATTGACTTTTATTTGGATGGCCGAGAATTGCACAGTCGGACACTTTACCGTCAATATAAAGCCAATCCTAAAACAAGCGGTCAAGATAGTGCTGCAAATTTAGGTGGTGAGAGCTAATGGCCATAGCAATTGGTACAGATATCGTTGAAATAGCCCGTTTGCAGGATACAGTTTCTCGACAGGGAATAAAGTTTGTGAGGCGCATACTCTGCGTCAACGAACAGGAACAGTATCAATTAAAAAGTACTAGTACGGCTTTTCTAGCCAAGCGTTTTGCCGCCAAAGAAGCCATTGCTAAGGCATTGGGAACAGGGATTGGAAATGGTGTCAGCTTTCAAGATATAGAGATCTTTAACAATCACAAAGGTGCCCCCCAGGTTAAGTTAACTGGTGGTGCCGCAGAGGTCCTAAAAGCCTTGGCAGGTACTCGGGTTCTATTGAGCCTGTCCGACGAAAAAGACTATGCCTTGGCGTTTGCAATGATTGTTTGATGGCTGCGGCCTATCTTAGTTGTGATTGATATTCCAAAACTTTATGCTCTATGACAATTAAGTAGGGGCAGTTTGATCTGGTTTAGTGCAAAATAATAGATTATTTGCGCAACAAAATAACACCGAGGCGATACTATGCAATACCCGACGATTGATCAATGCATTGGTAATACTCGCATGGTCAAGCTACAGCGTATTCCCGGAACTACCTCAAATACCATACTTGCAAAGTTAGAGGGAGATAATCCTGCTGGCAGTGTCAAAGATCGGCCTGCAATTAGTATGATAAAAAATGCTGAACTTCGAGGTCAGATTAGGCCCGGTGACCGCTTAATTGAGGCTACCAGTGGCAATACTGGCATAGCGCTGGCCATGGCGGCAGCCATGTTAGGTTATCCAATTGCTTTGATTATGCCGGAAAATGCTACGCAGGAACGCAAGCAGGCAATGCTTGCCTATGGTGCGGAGCTGATTTTAGTGAGTAGCGAAGAGGGTATGGAAGGTGCTCGCGATTTGGCGCTAAAAATGCAAGATCAGGGTGAGGGAGTGGTTCTCGATCAGTTCAATAATGCGGATAACCCGCTGGCCCATTTTCAGGGTACCGCACAGGAAATTTGGCGTGATACTCAGGGCACGGTGACACATTTTGTCAGTTCTATGGGCACCACAGGTACTATTATGGGCGTGTCAGCCTACTTAAAATCACAAAATCCACAGATTAAAATTGTTGGACTTCAACCTGAAGACGGTGCTTCGATACCGGGCATAAGGCGCTGGCCTGAAGCCTATATGCCGGGCATATTTGATCGCTCCAGTGTTGATCTGGTGATGGATATCTCGCAGCAAACTGCAGAGGACATGATGCGTCGATTGGCCAGAGAGGAGGGTATCTTCTCTGGCGTCTCATCGGGTGGCTCTGTTGCAGCAGCCCTTGAACTCAGCAAGCAAGTTGAAAATGCTACCATTGTGGCGATTATCTGTGATCGTGGTGATCGATATTTATCATCTGGACTATTTAAATGAATTTTTAGACCTATAATGTTCCTTGCAAAGTTAGGATGCACCCAACTATGTCAGAAACATATACACTTGATGATTTAAAGTACTTGATGTCGCGCTTGCGCGACCCTCATAACGGTTGTCCTTGGGACATCAAACAAACCTATCAGTCTATAACTCCCCATACCCTTGAGGAAGTCTATGAGGTCGTTGATGCCATTGATCGCAATGATCTAACCCACCTCAGTGAAGAGTTGGGCGACCTTCTGTTTCAGATCATTTTCTATTGCCAGCTTGCTGAAGAGGAAAATCAATTCACCTTCGATCAGATTGTATCAAAAATTACCTCTAAGCTAGTGCGACGGCATCCCCATGTATTTCCAGATGGAACCCTTAATTCAATGGCCTCAGAGTCTGTCGATCCGCAAGCAGTTAAGGACAATTGGCAGGCCATAAAACAACAGGAACGCCATGCAAAAGGGGAGCATAAAATCCTTGATGATGTGCCCCTGGCCCTGCCAGCGCTAACCCGTGCTGCAAAACTACAAAAGAGGGCTGCCAGTGTTGGCTTCGACTGGGCTGATGTGGCGCCTGTTATCGACAAGGTAAAGGAAGAGTTACAGGAGCTTCAGCAAGAGATTGCCAGCGCAGATAAAAAGCGTATCGAAGAAGAGTTGGGCGATCTTTTATTTAGCTGTGTCAATTTGGCACGGCACTGTTCCATTGATCCTGAGCGAGCTCTTGCTTTATCCAACAATAAATTCAAACGTCGCTTTGAGTCTCTAGAAGACGAACTAGATTTTGAGCATAGCAATCCTTCCCTAGAGCAGATGGAAGATGCCTGGCAAAGGGTCAAAAAAGCTGAGAACTAACATTGGCTACATCTATTTATTTGGCGCAGCGGATTCAGTCAATACACAATAGTATCGTATACGAAATTGCGCTCTTGATCCTAGTTAAACAGCCTTTAGCTTATTTTGTAAGTCAAGACCAGCCCATTATCATTTGTTTGCTAGCGTTGGGCTAGATAATGACCTTTAATGATGCCTACGCTCTATCGAGCTATAAGTTCTCATGTTAGAATTGGCAAAAGTTCCAACTATGTTTCACATCGAAGCATTTATAAGTCAAGGGTAAATCGATGGATTGGCTTAAACGTATTCGACCCGCAGGTCCAACGTCAGGCAAGAGTGATCGAGCAAGCTCTGTCCCGGAGGGATTGTGGAAAAAATGTCCTAAGTGTGCCTCACCCCTATATCGCCCTGAACTAGAGCGCAACTTAGATGTGTGCCCCAAATGTGGCCATCATATGCGTATTGGTGCGCGTCGCCGACTCGATCTATTCTTAGATGAACAGGATCGTATTGAAATAGCTGCGGATATTGAAGCCATAGATAGGCTTAAGTTCAAAGATGTAAAAAAATACAAGGATCGTCTCACCGAAGCACAGAAAAAGACGGGTGAAAAAGATGCCTTAGTAGCCATGAGTGGCACCCTGAAAAATATACCTGTGGTTGCCTGTGCATTCGAATTTGCATTTCACGGTGGGTCTATGGGTTATGCTGTAGGTGAGAAATTTACCCGTGCAGCAAATACTGCCTTAGAGAACAAGAGCCCCTTTATTTGTTTCTCTGCCACCGGTGGTGCGCGTATGCAGGAAGCCTTAATCTCCCTGATGCAAATGGCCAAAACCAGTGCAGTGCTTGAGCGCCTAAAAGCTGCAGGCATACCCTATATTTCAGCTATGACCGATCCGGTTTATGGCGGTGTATCTGCAAGTTTGGCCATGTTGGGTGATTTAAATATTGCTGAGCCTGGTGCAAGAGCCGGTTTTGCTGGTCCTAATATTATTGAGCAGACGATTCGCCAAAAATTGCCCAAAGGCTTTCAGCGCAGTGAATTTCTTTTGGAAAAGGGTCATATCGACATGATTATAAGTCGTCATGAGATGCGTGATCGTGTGGCCAGTATTCTCTCCAAGTTAACTAACCAGCCCGAACCTGCCAATGACTAACCGCTGTCTAGCGGATTGGTTAACCCTGCTTGAGACGCGCCACCCCTGTGAAATAGAACTGGGGCTTGAACGGGTAGCCACTGTCTGGGTCCGCTATAAATCAAATAGTCTCTCTCTGTCTCCAGTTAAAGAGCCCGTTATCATCACCGTTGCAGGCACCAATGGCAAGGGTTCCTGTATTGCTTCTATGCAGGCTCTTTTACTTGAGCATGGTTATTCGGTAGGCGCTTTTACCTCTCCGCATTTTTTGCGATATAACGAACGTATCAGTCTATGTGGGCAACCTGTACCCGATAATGAGATCGTTGCTGCTTTTGAGGCTATAGAGGCTATTAGAGGGGACATAGATCTCACCTATTTTGAATTCAATACCCTTGCTGCACTGATCATTTTTTATCGCAACGAACTGGATGTGCTGCTCCTTGAGGTGGGTTTGGGTGGTAGATTGGATGCTGTCAATATTATTGATGCCGATGTGGCTGTGCTGACAAGTATTGATCTTGACCACCAGCAGTGGCTGGGTGAAACAAGAACTGAAATCGCGCGCGCGAAACTGGGTATTGCGCGTCGAGGCAAGCCGTTAATTATTGGCGAGAAAGACCATCCCAAAGATTTTAAGCAGTTAGTGAGTCAGACCGGTGCGCAAGCCCTGTGGTGTGGTGATGATTTTGACTATCAAATAGCTGAGGCTACTTTTTCCGCTTCGCTATCCGCATGGTTACATGATGATCCAACTCTTTTGCAGATAGATAACTTGCCCATAGAAAGACTATTACCTATCAACAAACTACTG
>CAXEWB010000223.1:0-5837 GCA_963999835.1 uncultured Cellvibrionales bacterium
CTTTTAGATACAGACTGGTAGCGTCTAATGTTTGAGAATCAGATTTGGAATCGAGATTTCTATGAATTGGAGACAATTCTTCCATGATCTTTGCAACTCCTTTGCAATGTCCTTGACCTGCCGTAGAACAGGTAGCCAGCAATCAGCCTCAGTTTCTAATGAGTCCTATATAGAATGCTAGCTTATTCAATTCCAACCAGAGGTCATCTCAAAAAGGTTTTGGGATCAACTGGTTGGCCATTTTTTCTTATTTCAAAATAGAGCCGACCGCTAGAACCTAACTTGGAAATTACTTCCTTGTTGTTTACTGTTTGGCCCTCTTTCACCAAAATAACTTGATTATGTCCATAGGCGCTTAATAAGTCATTCGTATGCTTGATGATAACCAGTTTCCCATAATCACGCAAACCATCACCCACATACACAACCCTACCATTGGCAACTGGACTTACAGATGACCCACCCTTAGCTTCAAATACTAACCCTTTGCGCAATGCTTTTGGATTGTAATTCTCAACAACTTTTCCTTTGACAGGATTTTGCCAGTTTAGATCTTTAGCTGTTTTAGCTATGACTGCAGATTTTTCTTGAGCAGGTGATGACTTTGGTTTTTTTACACTATTGACAACTCGACGAGCAACATTGCGCGCTTTATCTGCAATTTTTTCAACTGCTTGTTTTGGCGCTGTTGAAGCGGTATCTTGCGAGTCAAGATGTAACACCTGCCCCTGCTTTATGACATAGGGTTCACTGAGTCTGTTAATTTGCGCAAGGATGTCCACTGTCAGATCATAGCGCCAAGCAATTGAATAGAGCGTATCGCCCCTTTCTACAAGATGTGTGGTTATTTTAGTGCTTGGCGGTTGCTCAAGACTGATTATAGGCGCAGGATAAGATGAACAACCCTGTATAAGGATCGACGACATTAGCAATAGTAGCCCTGTTCGCATTGTTATTTCACCTTCGCTTCATCTCGAAATCTGCGACTTAAAAATTCAATCACCAATACTATAAAAAAACCAGCTAAAAACGCCACAACACAGGCGCTAGTTTGCGGGTCTTGACCAACTATTGAGCTAAAGTTGTGGGGCAGCAGATTCTCTGAGGCAATTGTTAATGTTTTGCCAGAAGAACTCAAAACTGATTCAGTGACATGCTTCCACGGCCAAATCACTTGCAAGCTAGCGACTAGAAATCCACACATGGTGGCAATCACCCACGTACCATAATTAGCCAACAACCAAGATAATAAACGGCTAAATAACATTAGCCCAATGACTCCCCCCAAGGCAAAAACACCCAATATATCTAATTTTAGATAGACAAGCGCATCAATAAATACAGGATATAAACCCAGCAAAAGTAAAATAAATGAACCGGATATACCCGGAAGAATCGTGGCACACAGTGCAATACTTCCGGCAAAAAACATGGTCAACAAGTTACCCTCAATGATTACCGCAGGAGCACGAGAAATACAGTAGGCAATCAGCAAACCCAAGCAGAAAAAAATCCAATTTGACAGATTATTAAGGGGGTTTTGGCGCAACAAAAAGATTACAGACGCAATAATTAGACCTATAAAAAAAGACCACAGGGGTAATGGATGGTTGGTTAACAGGTGTTTCATAACGCCTGCTAATGAAAATAGGCTCACGAGTATTCCGGCAATCAGGAGGACTAGAAAGTTGCCATTAAGATGTTTCCAAGTGGCAGTCAAACCCTTGGTTGTTAATATCTTTAGCGCTTGAAGATTAAAGGCCTTTATGCTGTTGACAAGTTCGACATAGATGCCGGTAATAAAAGCGATAGTGCCAGCGGAAACCCCAGGCACCAAATCTACCGCTCCCATAACCATACCACGTAAAAACAATAACAGAGATTTTTTCATTTACACCTTGCTGTAGAGAAGTTTAAACCGAGTGAGTAATGCCTCCCAACAGGGGAACAAATTTAACCTTTTCAACCACCTGCTCATCAAATCTATTGCTGTCCTCCAATCTTCTAACAACACGTAAATCCTGTGCTGCACCATTACCTACTGGAATGACTAATAATCCATTTGGTGCCAACTGGCCCAGCAATTGCTCAGGTATCTTATTTGGTGCTGCGGTAGAGATAATACCATCGTAGGGTGCGCGGTCTTGAAAGCCATAACTACCATCAGATAGCGTTGCAGTGATATTCTTCAAGCACAACTTGCGAAATCGCTCCTTGGCTTGTTTTAAAAGTGCCTCGATTCTTTCAACAGACACTACCTCATTCACCAACTGTGACAGAATTGTGGTTTGATAACCTGATCCAGTGCCAATCTCTAATACACGCTGAACAGGACCCTCACTAAGTAAAATCTCTGTCATGCGCGCGACGATATAGGGCTGTGAAAGGGTTTGAGAAAATCCAATGGGCAGTGCAGTATCCTCATAGGCGCGATGGGAGAGAGCCTCATCGACAAAGAGGTGTCGAGGGGTACTTCTGATTACATCTAGCACAACGTGGTTACTGATACCTTGATCTTCTAGACGCTGAATCAACCGCTCCCTTGTGCGCTGAGAGGTCATACCAATACCAGCTAAATCGCTTGATCTCACTCATTACTCCAAATCTAAAAAACTACCTGACAGATATCAATTGATGATGACAAATATATCATAGGGCCGTTGACTGAGGGCGAAATAATTTAGCAATTTCACGTAAAAGCGCAGTGGCATAGGTACCTGAAGGCAAGTAAAAATTAAACTTAAGAGAATCTGTACCCACAAATTTAAAGTGCAGATTTTGCGGCCGAACTAGAAAAGCCCTGCGGTCCTGCTGCAGATCAGAGTGCTCAAGGGCATCACACCATGCTGTCCATGACTTGAGGACTGCCGTTTCTAATTCGCGCAACTCAGCCCCGCTGGGTGATCGACCTCTCCCCCACAGTGCACCGCTATCATTGAGTGATAGAATTCCACGTCTTAAGTAGGCGTCCAGCGTCAGATTAAATAACCATGAGCGAGCCGCTGACAGATACAATCCTGTAGAATGTCGATTGCCCTTAAGTCGTCCCTGATCAACTAGTTCAGATACTTTATGTAAATTATTACCCCGCCAACCAAAGCGTTGTTCACCAAAGTAGTTTGGGAAACCGCAATGCCCAATCCGCTCAATGCGTTGGCTAAAAGCCTGCTTATCAACCGCAAAATCATGCAACACTAAAGAAAATTTATTCCCCCTATGCATCCCTCTTCGGAGTTTTTTATGATGACGGTGCATGGACAACACATCAAAGTCTGTGTGTCGCAATTGCTGTTGTCTGAGCTCTCTGCCCGGCACATGGAGACTAAACCATTGCGTGGTTACAGCAAAACGATCTTTTAGACCACAGTAACCAACGGCGTTGCGATCTATTCCTGCTAAGCCAGATAATAATCCTGCTACCCACTGTGTATTTTGATCGCGTTTCCTGATCTGCAAAAGCACATGCTCCCCCTCTTCAGAGGGTTCAAAGTCAACAACTTCGTCCACTTGAAAGTCTTCAGGGGTGCTGCGGAAAATAGCTCTACCTAGAGGTTGCCCGTGCATATGTGCTAGGGCATCGTAATCAAAGTTACCTTGGGTGATTGCTTTAAGCCTCAGTCTGTTCTTTTAGCAACACAACAGCATGACAAGCGATACCCTCGCCTCGCCCGATAAAGCCCAGTGACTCTGTGGTAGTGGCTTTGATATTAATAGCGTCAGCTTTACAGTTTAAGTCCTGAGACAGATTGATTCGCATTTGAGCAAGGTAGGGAGCCATCTTTGGATTCTGAGCAATGATGGTAATATCTGCATTACTCAACTGATAACTTTGAGTAGCCATCATTTTTCCAACTTGAACCAACAATGTACGGCTATCGCAGTCCTTATATTGCGGATCGGAATCAGGAAAATGCTGCCCAATATCACCAAGGGCAAGAGCTCCAAGCACGGCATCGATTAGTGCATGGATAAGCACATCGCCATCAGAGTTAGCCATGAATGATTGGTTAAAGGGTATTTGAACGCCGCCCATTATCAGGCAGTCACCGTCGGTGAATCCATGGACATCGTAACCATGGCCTATACGCATCCTTCAATCTCCTGATTTTTTATAATGGCAGCGGCAATTGCCAGATCCTCGCGCTTGGTAATCTTGATATTGTCTTGACGCCCCTCTACCACCAGAGCCTTGTGTCCACAGTACTCAACAGCAGAGGCCTCATCTGTAGGAATCTTATTGTCTTCAAGCATAGTTTGTATAGCGTTCTTTAGCAGTCCATAGCGAAACATCTGGGGAGTCTGAGCAGCGCGATATAAACTGCGATTTGCCGTTTCATGGATATGCTTCTCGGTATCAATTACCTTTAAAGTATCATTGATTGTTGCAGCTAAGATGCCGCCCACTGGATGGCCCACCAAGGCCGCAATTAACTGACCGATATTTTCACAGGTAACACAGGGTCTTGCCATATCATGTACCAAAACCCAATCACTTTCTGCAGCAAATTCTTGCATTGCCATCAATCCATTTAAAACAGACTGAGCCCTATTATCACCACCGGCGATCAAACAAACCCGCTGATCACTGGCTGCCGGCACTTTAGACCAGTAGGCCGAACTTTGATCACAAGGTGAATAGATTGCATCAATAATAGATAGGCTTAGCAGTCGACTCAGCGTATGTTGAGCGACTAATTGACCATTTAACTGATGAAACTGTTTGGGGATATCTGCTGAAAAGCGCTTTCCAACTCCAGCCGCCGGCACTATGGCCCAAAATCTTGGCGATGAATTAATCATAAATCTGTTATGGCGCACTTTCTGGCGCAGGCAACCTCTCGTCTTTATCAATCACCAAATAAAAGGTCTCATTATGTTTAATCATACCCAGATCTTTTCGCGCTTTCTCCTCAATAGAATCCAGGTTAGTTTTTAGACTTTCCACCTCCTTGGCTATAAGCTTATTGCGTTGCCTGAGACTCTGATTGTGCTCTTTTTGTTTTACCACCTGTTGGTCGAGGTCTAATTTTTGCAAGATACTCCCCTCTCCAAACCAAAGCCTGAACTGGAGTAATAATAAGATAACAACCAAGACAAATAGTAACCAGCGCATAGTTCTTTAATTCTAGTTATAACCCTGATGTGCGTCACTTACTTTAACATCTATTTAAACTCTTCCATACCTCTGTAGGGTGCAACTGTATTGCCCAACTCTGCCTCGATTCGCAACAGGCGGTTATATTTCGCCACCCGATCCGAGCGACACAGTGAACCCGTTTTAATTTGACCCGCTGCCGTGGCAACTGCCAAATCAGCAATGGTCGTATCTTCAGTCTCACCTGAGCGGTGGGAGATAACGACGGAGTATCCAGCATCTTTGGCCATTGTGATTGCATCCAATGTCTCTGATAAGGTACCGATCTGATTAAACTTAATTAATATAGAGTTGGCTACACCCATCTCTATACCACGACTTAAAATTTGTGTGTTGGTAACAAACAGATCATCTCCCACTAACTGGACTTGATCTCCCAACTTTGTCGTCTGGTATTTCCATCCTTCCCAGTCTGATTCGTCCTGCCCATCTTCAATGGAAATAATCGGGTACTCATTACAAAGTTGTGCAAGAAAATCACTAAACCCCTGTGCAGAGTATACCTTGCCCTCACCGGACAAATTGTATTCCCCGTCTTGATAAAATTCAGACGCAGCACAATCTAGGGCCAGCGTGATATCCTGACCGAGTTTGTATCCGGCATCTTCGGTGGCCTGTTTAATAACCGCTAGAGCCTCAGCATTGGAGGACAGATTGGGAGCAAAACCACCTTCATCACCCA
>CAXEWB010000224.1:0-4372 GCA_963999835.1 uncultured Cellvibrionales bacterium
CTCACTTGGTTAAAATTCGCCTGTTCAAGCAAACGGCGAATCAAGGTGCTGCTGACACGCTCACCACTGACTTCTACGGTCTGCGTATCCTGAACATTAAAATCTAAATCTCTACCCATCTCGACCAACATGTCAAAACTTCCATTTCGATCACAGCCAAAACGAAAATCATCACCAATTATAAGCTGTTTGGTTGCTAGCCCGTTGACTAATATAGATTGAACAAATTGCTCGGCGGACAAATTTCTCAGCTTGCTGTTGAACTGAAGGCAGACAACATGATCTATACCAAATTCCATTAATGCTTCGATTTTATCCCGCAGCCTCATCAGCCGGGCTGGGGCACTGTCAGGGGAAAAGTACTCCTGAGGTTGTGGCTCAAAGGTCATAACCACTGAGGCAGCACCCAATTTATTGGCTTTCTCAATAACCTGTCTCAGAACAGCCTGATGCCCCAGGTGGACTCCGTCAAATGAACCGATTGTCACGACAGAATCACGGCATCCAAGTGAAAGCTTATCTGGGTCACGTGTAAAGGTTATTGTGCGTTGCTGTAACACTGATGTATGCACTCTCAGTTTAAGAGTTTGAGTATACCTAGCAATAAGGCGAAAGGTAAGGTATTGCAGGCATTTGCTGTAACAAAATTTAGATTTCTTCTGCTTGGGCAATCGGTAGAGATTATCTATTGGTGGCCTTGGCTGGACCACGTATATCTGCCAGTCTAAAGCCTCCAACAAACAGACAACCCACGTAAACTAAGAAGCCGCTAACACAGAGAATAAGAATTTTAATGATACGCTGCCACCAATACTGCAGATGCCAAAACTCCGTCGCCCCCATATAATTGAGAAGCATCTGCAAAACCAATAACATCAAAGTGACCGCAATCATTAATACGATAAAAAATCTTAGCCAGCCCTGCTCCGGTTGATACACCCCGTCGCGCCGCAGCGCCAGAAACAGCAGTAGCGCATTGATAAAGGCTGAGATGGACGTAGCGGCTGCCAGACCCAGATGCCCTACTTGCCAAACACTGTGCAATGGAATCACTAATACTAGGTTTAATAGCATATTTAAGCCCATAGCAATGATCCCTATGCGAACTGGTGTACGCATATCTTGGCGGGCAAAAAATCCTGGTGCTAAAACCTTGATCAACATAAACCCAATTAAACCTGCCGCATAGGCTCTTAAACTCAGAGCTGCCATACTCATATCTCTAAGAGTCATCACCTCACCATAGTAAAAAAGGGTTAACAGGATAGGCTCTGCCAATAGAGCCAAAGCTACCGCAGAGGGCACGGCAATAATCAAAATCATCTTCAATGCCCAGTCTAAGGTTTGAGAAAAAGCACGCTGCGACTCAGCAACATGATGTCGCGATAGGTTGGGCAATATGACCGTGGCTATAGCGATTCCGAACACTCCCAGGGGTAACTCTGATAACCGGTCTGAATAGTACAACCAAGATACACTTCCGGTAGGCAAAAAGGTTGCAATGACCGTATCTAGTAAGAGATTGATCTGACTGACTGAAACACCAAAGATCGCGGGTCCCATTAAAACTAAAATCTTGCGCACTCCCGAATGTTTCCAGTCCATCACTGGCATTGGCAACATATGAATACCACGCAAAAATGGCAGCTGAAACACTAGCTGTACCATACCCGCAATAAACACGCCCCATGCTAGGGCATAAGCGGGCTGTTCAAACAGAGGTGCACCGACCAATGCCGCAGTGATCAGTGACAGGTTGAGCAGTAAAGGGGTGAAGGCAGGAACAGCAAAACGGTCATAGCTATTGAGTACAGCACCTGCTACGCCGGTCATAGAAATAAACAAAAGATAGGGAAAAGTGATTCGCAACATTTCTGTGGCAGCATAAAACTTTTCTGGGTCATCCATGTACCATTTGGGAGCAAAAATAGCGGCCACTGCGGGTGCGCAGAGTATGACGAATAAAGTCACTAAGAATAGAGTTGTTCCCAACGTCCCAGTCACACGACTGACTAACTCCCTAACAGCAGCACGACTACCCTGCTCTCGATACTCCGCTAGGATGGGAACAAAGGCCTGGGCAAATGCACCCTCGGCGAATAATCGACGAAAAAAGTTAGGTATCTTGAAGGCAACAAAAAAAACATCTGCCAGCGCTTCCGCACCAATTACTCGAGCGAATACAATATCTCTGGCCAACCCAGCAAAACGCGATAACATGGTGAAAAAACTCACTAGAGCACTGGAGCGAAGCAGCCCAGTATCATGTTTTTCTTGTGAGGAATTGTCATTCACATTAGAGCCCACCAACAGTCTTATAACGAGTAGTTTAACGGCACGACTCAGTCAGTCCAAGTAGATATCAGACTGTATAATAAAGATTGAAGTCAATCGTCCTTATAACAAACTAATTCTTGCGACCAAAAACCATCAGAAAGGGGCGTATTTAGGTTGAATATCAACCCATAAACCTGTATATTTCCGCGCCTTTAAAGAACCTGCTTATTGAGGAGATAATTCAGTTGGCTAATTCAGCACAAGCTAAAAAGCGCGCACGTCAAAATGAAAAGAGACGGCAACATAACGCCAGTCTTCGCTCGATGGTTCGCACTTACATTAAAAAAGTCAATGCGGCTATAGAGAGCGGTGATAAGACTAAAGCGCAGGATGCTTTCAACGCCTCTGTTCCAGTGATTGATCGCATGGCCGACAAGGGAATTATCCATAAGAATAAAGCCGCTCGTCACAAGAGCCGCCTTAACGCACAAGTTAAAGCCCTCGCAGGCAAATAAGTTTTAACGCTCATAGAAAAAGCCGGCACAGTCAACTGATGCCGGCTTTTTTACGCCCATTTTTTGTGGTTTTACAAATTAGGCAAGTGTATTTTTAGCCATATAATCTTGCACCGCCTGGCTATCATTATCTAAAACAGTGTAGCGCTCCTCACGCTCAAACAAGTCTGACATATGGCTAGGCAATGCTGGCTCACTGTCTTGGCCAGCACGCATAACTGCATCATGGAACTTAGCTGGGTGAGCAGTAGCCAATGTGACCATAGGTGTGATTTCATTAGAACGGCAGTGACGAGCCGCAGCCAAACCGATGGCTGTATGAGGGTCTAATAGATAATCACTTTCTCGGAGGGTTGAGGCAATCATTTCAACCATACCCATATCATCGCTGCGGTAGCTAGAGAAAAGTTTTCTTGCTTCACTGAGAGCATGTTCATCAATTTTCATTGCACCAGCCTTAGCAGCTGCCATAAGACGCATCACCTGAGCGCCATCACCCTGATACAGATCAAACAGCAGACGTTCAAAGTTACTGGAAATCATAATATCCATACTAGGAGCCAAACTCTGCTGCAGAGGCTTGGTGGTATGATCATTTTCGCTAATGCAGCGATGCAAAACATCGTTTTGATTGGTTGCGATCACTAGTTGCTCAACAGGTAGACCCATTTTGTGAGCTAAATAGCCAGCAAAGATATCACCAAAATTTCCCGTTGGAACAGAGAAAGACACTTTTCTATCAGGCCCACCTAAGGAAAGTGATACCCAAAAATAATAAACAATTTGCGCCATAATTCGCGCCCAGTTTATCGAATTCACGGCTACCAATTGTCGCCCTTCAGGTAAAAATGACTGGTCAGCAAAACTGGCTTTGACCATATTCTGACAATCATCGAAGTTACCCTGTAATGCAATATTATGAATGTTATCAGACAACACAGTCGTCATTTGTCGGCGCTGAACTTCCGAGACTCTCTGGTAGGGGTGAAGGATAAAAATATCCAGGTTCTTGCAATGGCGACAACCCTCAATGGCCGCAGAACCAGTATCACCTGAAGTGGCACCCATTATCACAACTTTTTGATTGCGTTTGGTCAGCAGGTAATCGAGCAGATTACCTAAGAACTGTAGCGCAAAATCCTTAAATGCCAGCGTTGGACCATGAAACAGCTCCATAACCCACTCGTTTTTACCCGTCTGCACAAGTGGCGCAATACCAGCATGGCGAAAAGAGGCATAGGAATTATCAATCAATTCACGCAAATCACTTTCAGGAATCTCGCCGGCAACAAAAGGAGCCATGACATTAAAGGCTAATTGTTGATAGGACAGTCCCTGCCATGAAGCAATTTCTTCTAGACTAAATTGAGGGAGCTGCTCAGGCACAAACAGACCGCCATCTGGCGCAAGACCATTAAGAACCACGTCTTCAAAATTTTTTGCTCCACCGCCACCGCGAGTGCTGATGTAATTCATTTACTGATCCAACTGTTCGACGCGCATAAAGGTCACATCGCCATCAACAGAATTGAGCTGTTGTATGTTCTTTAATGCACCGCTGAGTATTTTTTCTTGTGTCA
>CAXEWB010000225.1:0-2699 GCA_963999835.1 uncultured Cellvibrionales bacterium
AACAAATAATGACAGGCATATCGTTAATAATGACAAGAAGTAGCTACCGGCTTTAGATATTCTACTCTCGCCTAAACAAGATTTTCACTGTCTGCATCTATAGTTCTCTCCCAATCTTTGATTAGTTCAACGATTTTGTTGGAAACCCATTGATGAATTGGTGAGACCGCTGTCCTCTTATGTTGTAGTAATACTAAGGGAAGTTTTGCAACATGAGGCAATTCTGTTGGATAGCGTTTGCGCACTATTCTATACATCTCTCGCTCCATCGCGTGGCCATACCTGGCAGCAACCATAAGGCAATCTGTATCACAAACCGTCTCTATCGCCGTCATTAATTGGTTAGTCACCAATGCCTTCTTTCGTTTTCGCCCTAAATCACGAAGTGCTCTATCAAACCGAGCGTCGGTGCGTGCACTTACCCGCTTTGAAATAAGAAGGTAATATTGAACGAAGGGATATTCTAGGATTTCATCCAGAGTTACTTCAGCCCTATCTGCCAGAGGGTGTTGCTCCCTCATCCATATTGAGGGAGTGAAAATTGCCAAACTTTTGGAGCTAATGTCTTCAGTAATGCCTTTATCTATATCAATCGCGAAGTCCAGTACACCGTCTGCTAATTCTCCCTCCACAGACTCAGTTTCACTGGAGATAGATAGAATCAACCCTGGTGCCTGTTGCGTAACCACCCGAGTCAATTCTGATATTAATGATATGGCGACAAACTCTGGAACTGCTATAACAATCTCACCGCTGTAAGTCGCTGGGTCGAATTCGCCCTCACTCACTATTTCCAAAATACTGTCCAATAGTCTAGGCAAACGCAGTTGAAGATCCCTTGCCTTTGGGGTGGGAACAAGTTCATTTCCGCCTCGGGTAAATAGTGGATCATCCAATTGGACTCTTAAACGCTGCAGTATCCTGCTCATAGCTGGCTGAGTAATAAACAATCGCTGCGCTGCTTTGGTGACGCTCTTCTCTTCCAATAGTGCCTGCAGTGAAACTAATAAATTTAAATCGAGTCGCGAAAGCCTTTGAAGATTCATAAGATGCCAACCTATACATTACATTTAGTTATGTTGTTGATGAGAATAATGCATTAGGATTATACATATGTGCCCCTTATAATACAAAAAATAAATATTTAACTCACTTAAAAAAAGGAACAATTAACGTATGACACTGGTTTACTTATTACTCGGTTTTACTGGCCTAACAGGCGCCGCCATTGCGAAAGACGAATATGCAAAATTAGAGGCGCCAAACGACAAAGATTTCAGTGAGCTGACCGGTAAACACACTACTAGTGACAGCATTTAGATTAAATTTTATACCAGATTTCTTGAGTGAAACCTAACCCCTCTAAATCCTTGCTAAAGGATTCCTTATAGGGACTCGCCAGAGTCCCTTTTTTTTGTCATAACAAATGCAAACTTAATCCTTGCAATTTATGACTATGTCAGTGTCATTTTGCTTTTTGTGTTATCGAGCAGTCCAAGTTTGACAAGGGTTTCAAACAAGATTCTATGGACATACAAAATTGGCTGACTGTCTTATTTCATGACTGTGTATCAACTGCACTCCCGCTGCTTCAAGCATAATTGAGGCTGAACAGTACTTCTCGGCTGAGAGCTGAACAGCTCTTTGCACTAAGCTCTCTTTTAAATGATCACCAGAAACAATAAATTTTATGTGTATCTTGCTAAATACTGCTGGCGTTTCGTCTTTGCGCTCAGCATCAATCTCAACTTTGCAATTCGTTACCTGCTGTCGGCCTTTCTTTAAAATTGTTATAACATCAAATGAGGCACAGCCTCCAAGCCCAAGAAGAAACATCTCCATTGGCCGAGGACCCATATTTCTGCCCCCTTGATCAGGAGCTCCATCCATAGTCACTGAATGGCCACTGCCAGATTCACCCGAAAACATAACACCATCTACCCAGTTAACAACTGCTTTCATCATTTTTCCTTAGATAAAAATTATTTATTTGATAGGGCCACACCCAACGACAAAAATTCATTCTGAGTTTAGAAATTTTTACTATCATGGAAGTAGTAGATTAATTTTTAAAAATCAAATTTGCCTAATCGACAAGTACATTAAATTAGGAGACACACATTGGCAATTATACAGACAGGCCCTCATTTAAAAAATATAGAGGTATTCTTAGCGAACTGCCGAAGACGCAGATATACTGCCAAAGCAACCATCATTTACTTAGGCGACCAAAGTGACTCTCTATTCTATATTTTAAGTGGATCAGTAGCTGCGATAGCAGAAAATAGTTGCGGTAAAGAAATAACCTTAGCTTATCTCAATGCTGGAGAATTTTTTGGTGAGATGGGATTATTTGAGAGTGAGCGCCGCAGTGCCTGCATTCGCACGCGGTCAGACTGTGAAGTAGGCGAGATAAGCTATAGCAAATTTCTCAGACTGAGTGCAAATTACCCAGACTTCCTTTTTGCCGTTGCCAAGCAGGTGACAAGCCGCCTCAGAGATACATCTCGCAAAGTATGCGATCTGGCATTCCTAGATGTAAGTGGCCGAGTAGCCCATTCACTGCTTTATCTCTGTCAGGAACCCGATGCTGAAATCAGTCCTGAGGGAACACAAATACGCGTCACCAGACAGGAGATTGCAAAGATTGTGGGCTGCTCGCGAGAAATGGTAGGACGGGTGCTGAAAGATTTTGAAGA
>CAXEWB010000226.1:0-5242 GCA_963999835.1 uncultured Cellvibrionales bacterium
ATATTCATCAAAGTATTATCTCAACAAAGAATGGAAATAATCTGTTTGCAACTAAAAATGAAAAGTACAGTGCTGATTTTTACCACTACTTAGGCGGTTTACAGGCGTATTCTCCAGCCTGTATGAGTTTCTATGCACCTAATGTGAACTCCTACCGCAGATTTAGTGCAGCCGAGTCTTCGCCTATTAATCTGCTATGGGGTTACGACAATCGCACTACAGGCTTTAGAGTTCCAGATGCCAGTCCAGACAACTATCGTATAGAAAATCGTTGCCCTGGTGCAGATGTTAATCCCTATTTATCCTTTGCTGCTACATTAGCCAGTGGTTATTTGGGTATTCAGCATAAGATTGAGCCTACTGATGCCTTTGAGGGCAATGCCTATAACAGTGATGTTACATTTCCTAGGTCCTTGCCAGAGGCCTTAGATGCACTTAAGGGATCTAAGGCAATTAAAGGGCTATTTGGTAAAAAATTTATTTCAGTCTATACAGGTGTCAAAAATCTAGAATTTGAGCAGTTTAATCAGATTATTACTTCGTGGGAAAGGGAACATTTACTACTTAGAGTCTAAAGTTGATCTAACCTAATAGATCAATTATTAAGTTATAAAAAAATTAGATATGCCTTGCAAGCAATTGAATTAATGTAAATATTTTCCAAATATTATTCAACCAGTCATTTATATATTTAAGCAAATTGCCAAATTGAAGGTTTTAGCTGCTTGATTGTGGATAATAAATTAGCTTTTATATATGCGCGCATCATCTCTCAATTAAATCTTAAACAACTGAGTTACTTGCTCTTTGGAATTTCAGGCAGGCCGTCTTTTATAACCAATTTAAGGCCCTCAATTGTTGCTTTAGTCATGGAAGAATCGGTACCAAAGTAATTGAGCAATTCAGCAGCACATTCCATTTCATGCAGTCGTCTGTGGGCGTGGGTCTGAGTGCCCATGACCAGGCGATTAACTAATCCTTTATCGGCCTGTGCGATTTCATCTAAAAGATTCTGCCATAACCATTCACTGCAATCGGCAGCTTCACCGGCGCGCATTGACTCAATTACAACCGCAGCTAAACCTTTCATCATGACACTTCGTAACAGTTTTCTTGTAGCGGCTTCTCCAGCATTTCCCTCTATTAATGTTATCGGCATGTCGAGGGGAGCAAAGAGTGCCTGAAAACGTTTGTTGCCTGATCCTGAGACAGTTACTGGTGTTCGCAAACCTTTACCAGGCACTATTGTCATCAGTGCAACATCGACAAAATCAAAGCCATAATCCTTAGCTTTATTAGCCATCACTATCTTTGCCGCGGCTGAGTTAGTAGAGAAATCTGCATAGAGAGCCGTTGCTGGAATTGTATCGATCGCCTGTTCTATGGCTTTGATTGCATCGTTACCTGCTGTGAGTGCAATAATTACTTCAGCATCTTTCACGGCTTCATGTGGGGTTTGTGCTCGGCAAATGCCCTTAGGTGTTGGAACTTCTTTAGGGTCATACGCAGTGACTGTAATACCACGATTTTGTAGATCTATCCCAATCAACGTGCCTGCTTCACCGAGACCAAAGAGTGCGACATTTTTGAGTGTATTAAGAGATTCCATTGTTATAAGCCATGATTATTCTTTGATGGACGTTAACATCTTTTTAAACATTGTCTCTATCCACTAGAATGTGTTTCACAGCGCCTAAAAGATGCGGAGTAAAGGCAAAGAACAACATCTTAGCCCAAATTTTATGCATGAGACCAAACATCTCATGAAGCATGTCTATTTTACCGAATGGAGAGGGTAGGTTAAAGAAATCAAAAATATTGATAGCAGTACCTTTCGCTCAGACCATGATCGTTCCACTAATAAACATTAAAGCCAAACCAGTTAGTAGAATAATTGGTATCCAGTAAGCGAGTACCCTAAGTATTTTAGACTGTTGTGAGGGTAGTGCCCCCCATTGAGTGCTCGCCATCCTATGCGTGCTAGAAGAACTCAATACATCGACATAGCGATTTAGATATGGCGGCCAAGTAGTTCTTTGCGCTCGGCATCCGCTACATCTTCAGCGGCTTGCCCTAGTATAGACAGCACAATTATGGTGGTAGCTGCCAGCCAATGCAGCCAGATCGATAATGCACTGTTACCAAGTTAGAATCTTTCATTTAAATTTGAAGCCTAATTTTTAGTCACCAAATCCTGGCCACCAGTTTAATACACCTTGTTTAAAGCTTTTCCGTTCGGCAATGGGATTAGACCTGACCTCACCAGCGGCATATTGGTTGAAGGAGAACTCCGTAAGAACCAGAGTAAAGTGCAGTGGTATCCACCTAATATCAGTAAGGGAAAATTTGTTGTCGACCAACCAATCGGCATGCGTTATTTTTTTCCGCCTCGATAAAACAGTCATTAAGAATACACCCTATGCTACAGGTCTTGAACACCTGCATTTACAGTGTATGTGGCTAAATAGACCGCATTTTAATCGCTGGTATAAGAAGATCAAACTAACATCAGGTTAGCGGCAAGGATTACAAGTCTGGTTTAATACTCAATATTTATAGCTTATGGATAATGCTGGCGCTCAGGCATGGACAAAAATTATGGCCTAGAGCAGGGTTAACTCTGAGTGCAAAACACTAAATTAGTCTAGCGTCTACAACAACTGAGAAAATTCAGTAGCCGTTGCTCTGCCAATGCTGCACTGGTGGCATGGAAACTTGGACGAGCGCAATTCGCAAAGGCATGACCGGCTTGGTTATAAACATAGATTTCACTATCATTATTGGCCGCGCGCACCTGCTCTATAACCTCTGAGCTTATGGCATTGTCTTGCTTGCCAAAATGGAACTGAAAAGGGCAAATGGGTTGCTGGTGTAAATAATCTGGTAACCGCGTACCATAAAAGGCTACACCTGCATTCACTTGCAAATGACAGGTGGCAAAATAGGCTATGCCACCTCCCCAGCAATAGCCCACCAGTGCAATATTATCGGTATCCAAGGCATCAACTACGGCCTGTATGTCGAGCAAAAGATGAGTTTGATTACAGGCATCTGCCAGTGCTTTACCGCGACGGGTTTCATCATAATTGAGGTTAATGTCGCGCTCGATACGATCAAATAAAGAAGGAACCATAGTTTTGTAACCGATTGTCGCAAAGTGCTCAGCCAGTTGTTGCATCTGAGCCGTTACACCAAATATTTCATGTAATAGTATGATTCCACCAATTTCAGGAATATCAGGTGAGGCTACGTAAACAGACAAACTATGACCATCTTTGGTATTGAGTTTCATATCGACAGAATCAGGCATCTTTCGTTCCTTTCGGCTAACTAAATGGTTGATTAAATCATAATGCCATAAACAGCAGGTCAATGGGATCATCAAAAAACATAGATATGAATGAAAACTCGATGAATTCGATGAAATTGACATCTTATAAATGTATCTTTGCTTTATCACTGGCTTGAATATCAGCTCAAATACATATAATCAGCCTTAGGACGGCGATGAATTGTTTCTAATATAAAGGCATTAGATCTTATAAAAATTAGTGTGGTCGGCGAAGCTGCCTTCGCTAACAAACATTTGGATGCTATCGAACGCATAGAGGACGTCGAAGTAAGTGCAATCTGTGGAGGTATGGCGAATAACACTGAGGCCCTAGCTAAACAATGTAATATTCCCTTTTGGACTACAGATCTGACCGAGGCATCGACTCAGGCAAATATTGAAGCTAATATTTTGGCGACACCTACTGGTATCCAAGCATCTCAGGCCATTCAGTTTATGCAAGCCGGTAAGCATGTACTGGTAGAAATTCCTATGGCTGAAAATTTAGCAGATTCAGAAGAATTAGTTAGAGTGTAGAAAGATACCAGTGTGGTTGCAGTGGTTGATCATGTTCGACGTTTTAACCCTTGACATAGAACATACCCAAAAAAATCTGTTACAGGCAAAACCACTTAACCAGAATTAATTTATCAAGCTTGATTTAAGCTAATAGGCAGAGCCTTAGCAACCAAACGTATATTTTTCAAAAATAATCGAGTAGCTGGAGATGGTCTGATATGTGACAGCAGGGTAATACCTATGGGTCTGTATGTTTCCTGTAAGTTTATAGCTAAGGTAGTGAGAGCGCCTAGCTGTTTTTCATAGTAAATTTGATGTTCAGATAAGAGAGCTACGCGATCACTTTCAAGTAACAAGCCTCGAACCATTGATGCAGAGCTTGTTTCAATAGCATGTGGCGGAATATTCAATTTGTGTTTTGCAAAGTATTCATCAAATAATTGTCTCGTTGGGGTGCCTTTTGGTGGTAGTACCCATTGCATTGTTTGCAGTGCCTTATATGTCAAATTATCTTCTTTGGCTAGCGGATGGTCACTGCGTGCGTGAATTGCCAATTTATCATCAAATAGCGTTTCAGTTTTAAGGTACGGGGCGCTTTCTTTGGGTCTAATAGCACCAATAATTAAATCTATCTCTCCACTGCGAAGGCCAGCAACCAATGAATTATAGGGACCCTCAATAGTGGAAACATCAAGTTGTGGATGCTCTGCCAGTAGTTGATTAATGGCTCTTGGTATCAAAATTGTTCTTGAGTAGGGCAGGGTGCCAACCACGATTTGACCACAACTAATACCATTTAGACTGGCGATATCATCAGTGATATGACGTATTTGAGAAAAGGCTAATTTGGTATGGCTCACTAGTATTTTGCAATACGGTGTTGGGTGAACACTTGATGGATCCTTGCCGAATAATGGAAGCTCTAGCAAGTTCTCAAGTCCTCTTATTGAGTTATACACTGCAGCGCTGGTTATACTCAACATATGAGCAGCGCTGGTATAGTCACATGTTTCATAGAGAGCAATCAGAGCAGCAAGGCGTTTATAGCTAATTTCCATTGAAAAAAGTGGGTTGCTACGGAAATCACGCCTAGATTTTTTAAATTGATCGTAAATGCTACCTGCTGTTGCAAATTCGGCCATCGCCATATTGACGCGATGGCTAAGTATCTCACCGAAAACCGTAGGAGAAACACCTGATGTTGTGCGGTCAAACAAAGCAACATCAAAATGCTTTTCTAGCTCGATAATGGCTTTGGAAATAGCTGTTTGTGAGCGATTTAATTGTTCTCCCGCTCTAGTTACGCTACGAAATTCAGCAGCGTATTTTGCTGCTTTGAGGTATCTCAGGCTCAACTCAGGAATATTAAATTGTTCTACATTCATTATCTCA
>CAXEWB010000227.1:0-7597 GCA_963999835.1 uncultured Cellvibrionales bacterium
GCGAGTGCCAAGTCAATAACGCGCTTCGTCATCGTTAACTGGATCCGTCCAACTCGTGGCTGGAGTCTTGATTTAGAGCTTGAGTAGCGTCCTGAAAAGATTCTTGATAAGCATCTTGCGAGTAGTTCTCACAGGCCTCATTATCACTCGAACGACCCTTAGCATTGGCTGTCTCACCGCTGATATTGCGCTTGAATTGCTGACGGGTCAACAAAGTACAATTTTCTGTACGCGGGTCAAACGTGATCAACACCTCACCTTTTTCAAGTTGCTTGCGTACCTGTGCCTTTTTGGCATCTAAACTCACCTCTTGAGCACCGTAATCAGTACCCTCGCGGAGAATAAATTCTTCAACCACAGCACTAAGTGTATCGGCATTTAACCGAGTATAGGGTATTTCAATCATTCAAATCACCCAACCATTTTGATTTTCCATGACAGCGCTTACGACCAACTATCTTTTAATGTAATAATACACTGCATTTACCCTAAACAATTAATTATGCTCGACATAGTACTTTTTCAGCCGGAAATTCCTCCCAACACAGGCAATATCATCCGCCTCTGTGCTAATACTGGTTTTAAATTGCACCTGATTGAACCTATCGGCTTTGATTTGGATGACAAAAAACTTCGTCGTGCCGGCCTCGATTATCTTGAATTTCAACGCCTACAAATCCACACCACATGGGACGCGTATAGAGAACAGGAAAATCCCAAAAATATCTATGGACTCAGCACTAAGGGGACGAAGTGTTATTCAACGATTGAATACCAGCCCAATGACTGCTTACTATTTGGCCCTGAAACACGTGGTCTTCCCTCTTCCCTGCGGGGGGATTTGGGAGAGGAAAAAGTGATTCGCTTGCCCATGCAGCCCGATAGCCGCAGCATCAATTTGTCTAATGCAGTTTCAATCGTTAGCTATGAAGCATGGAGACAATTAAACTTTATTGGCAGCATGGCAATTGGAGATAACGAGCGTTAAATGCATCAAACAATAGGACTTTTTTACGGCAGTTCAACTTGCTACACGGAAATGGCGGCGGAAAAAATCGTTGAGACCATTAATAGACTTGCCGGCCAGCCCCTAGTCAACCTGCATAATATAGCGATTGACCCTATTCAGTTAATGGCAGACTATAACTGTATTATCCTCGGCATTCCAACCTGGGACTATGGCGAGCTTCAAGAAGATTGGGAGACCCATTGGGACAGCCTCGACAGTCTAGACTTGAGTCATAGTAAAGTTGCACTGTATGGCCTTGGCGATCAGATAGGCTATCCGCAATGGTTTCAGGATGCTATGGGCTACCTGTGGGCCAAGGTGGTCAATCAAGGTGCTACAAATATAGGTTACTGGCCTAACCAAGGCTATCAATTTGAACAATCAAAAGCACTGACTGAGGATGAGGGATTTTTTGTCGGCTTGGCGCTAGATGATGAGAACCAACCCGAGTTGACCGACACCTATATTGAACAATGGTCGCAACAAATTCTGCAGCAGTTCGGCTGTCTGGAAAGTGACTAACCCTTATTCAGACGAAATTGTCTGCGCACAAATTGAGTGGCGCAACGGCACCCCATTTTCACTGGATTTTCAGGATTTCTACTATCACAGTGGTGAACCATTCACCGAATATGGTCTGAGTGAAACTCAATACTTGTTCTTACAGCAAAATAATCTGTGGCAGCGCTGGCAGGATTTGTCCTCAACGGACTCGATAAACAAGTCTTTTGTTATCGGAGAAACAGGTTTTGGCACCGGCTTAAATTTTCTCTGTGCCTGCGATCTATGGCTTAAAACCGCACCAAAGAATTGGCGACTGCAGTTTATTTCAACTGAGCTAATGCCCATTAAAAAGGATGATCTGAAGGCTATTTTTCAAAGCTGGAACACACTTACAGAACTAGGCAATGAATTCATCGAGCAGTACCCAGAGCCCTTGTCAGGCACGCATATTGTCTCGTTGGCAGAGGGCCGTATACAACTTAATTTAATGCTAGGTGAAGCTAACCAAATGCTTCAGCAAATCGCCCAAAGTCCAGAACCTGAATTGGCAAGTTATGCAAAACAAACAGTCGATGCGTGGTTTCTAGATGGCTTTGCACCTGCTAAAAATCCTCAACTTTGGTGTGACCAGATTTTTCAAACATTGGCCTCATTGTCCTCATCTAAATCCACCTTTGCCACATTTACCAGTGCCTCTCAGGTCCGAAAGGGCCTCGTTAATGCGGGATTTACAGTGAGTAAAGTCGATGGGTTCGGTCGCAAGCGTGAATCCCTTAAGGGCGCTTATAATGCTACCAATCAGACTCTGGGAAATGCATCCACACACTGGTATCTCAATCACTCACCTCCTGTTGCAAATAGCAGACAAGTGGTGGTCCTAGGGGCTGGAATAGCTGGTTGTACAACGGCCGTCGCATTAGCCAAAAAGGGGTTTGATGTCACTGTGATTGACCGCCATGCGCTGGCGGGTCAAGAGGGGTCAGGCAACCATCAGGCTATTGTCTACCCCAAACTATCAGTACAAAATGACCAACTACCGCGTATTAATTTGACCGCTATGTTGTTGGCTAGCCGTTACTATCAACCCTTTTGGCAACAGGGCATGGGCGCTCAGTGTGGTGTGCTACTGCTACCTTCTGGCAATCAATCAGAGATGGAATTTGCAGATATTGGCCGGCGCTTTTGTGAGCATAAAAATCTAGTTCGTCTAGTGCATAATGAAGAGATATGTAAATTGAGCGGCATCAAACTGCACGCCCAAATTGGCCTATTTTTTCCCAGTTTAGGTTGGCTGCCGCCAAGCCATGTTTGCCAAAAACTTCTCAGCGATCACCATATTCCTCTGGTGCAGGCAGATATAACCCACTTTGATCATTGCACTACAACTCATCGCTGGCAGTTACATCATGATTCAAAGCAATCTCCCTTCAGCACATCGATACTGGTGATTGCCAATGCACATGGATGTCAGGAATTTAAGCAGACTGATTTTCTCAATATTACTCAATTGCGAGGTCAAGTGAGTCATTTACCCAGCACTAAAGCGACTCAAGCACTGAGAACTATTCTCTGCGGCAAGGGCTACATTGCTCCTGCAGATCAAGGGTTTCACAGTTGCGGAGCTACGTACAATAAGGGCGTTTTCTCAACTAAGTTAAGGCTACAGGACCATCAAGCAAATTTAGATACGTTGTCACAGACTGACAGAGGCATTACTGAAACATTAGGCAATGTTGCCATCGAGAGTTTAGAGGGGAGAGCTAATTACCGCTGTACCAGTCGGGATTACCTGCCCATAGTTGGCGCAGTCCCGCATTTTAGTGCATTTACACAATCCTTTGAGGCTCTTCGCGCAAATGCCAGCAAAAAAATTGATCAAATGGGCACCTACCTACCCAACCTCTACATCAACTGCAGCATGGGTTCGCGCGGCTTAAGCTATGCCCCGTTAGCGGCCGAACTAATCGCTGCAGAGATTAATGGCGAAATACCGCCGTTAGAGAGAGCGCTGCGTCTAGCTCTGCATCCAGCGCGTTTTATTATTCGAGATTTAAAAAGGGGCAAAATTTAGCGTTAGTTATTGATTGGCAATAGCGAGCTCCAGGCCCTTCTTATAGGCCTCATGCCTATCTCTTTCCTTACCCATTTCACCATAAACACTTGCCAAGTCTAAGTAAGACTCAGCACTGGGCGCAAGCTCAATAGTCGCTTTAAGATAGTCTCTGGCTTTGCCAAAAAATTTTAAGCGCAGACATATTTGCCCCAGAGCCCTTAGTAGGTGTGGATTGTCTGGATTTTGCCTCAGCCATTTCTCAGCGTTAACTAGTTGTTTTTTTCCATCTGTGACGATAATGGAGGCATACCTTACAATAAGCTCCTCCTGCCACTGAACCTGTAGACCCTTGCTGAGCAGACTCAATCCTTGATCAGCTTCACCTATGGCTACCAGAGCATCCACATAGGTAATGAGTATCTGTGCGTTTTGTCTGTGTTGTTTAGGAACCTGTGACCAAAGCGCCTGAAGCTGCATCTCAGCATCATCACTGTTATAATTCGAGAAGGCACCCAACAGGCCGCAGTAACTTTCAACCTCAAGCTCTTTCAAATCTTGTTTTGTCAGGACATGAAGCTTCTTTAGCAATGGCAATAAATCGATTAGGGCTGTCCAATCCTCCTTATGACGATATACCGATGATATTAATGTTAAAACCGCCACATTTTGAGGACTGGCTTTGTCGAGGGAGCGCAGTATCTTTAGCGCATGATCAAATTTACCACCCTCAAGTAATAAATCTACCCAGATTAAGTCAGCCTGAACTGTAAACTCTGGGTAGTTAGACTTAAGGTGCTCAATTAATTGTTGGCACTCATCCCACTGGTTATTGTTGGCTGCCGCAGTCGCAGCATAGAGAAGATTGACCTGAGGCATATCCGAATTCTTAAACGCCTGTCCCAGTAACTTAACTGATTTTTGCCAATCTCTCTCGAGAAACAGCAATAGACCAGTGGCTGTCTTACCCATCTGTTTGGAGCGGCGGCGAAGAACCCACCAACTGCGAAGACCCTGTACATGAAATAACCCTCTGCGAATCGCGTTGAGACCTAAAATTAGTAACACAGATAACAGGTAGATAAAAACACCCATCCAGAAACTCATCTCTATGGTTGTATTGCCGAGACTGACGAGAATATATCCCCGATCCTGTTGCACAAACCAAATAGTGATTGCGCCCAGAAGAAGGGCAGATAAACTAAAAACTAATATCTGCCTCACAGTTTACTCTCCATCAGCGCCAGTCAAACTTTGCTGGCGAGTGACTAAAAGTATTCCAAAAGCATCGAGTGTTTGATTTATAACTGGGAGCTGCTGCTGGACAGATTTCTCACGCAAAACTTGTAAGCGATCTTTAATCGTCTGCCTATTGCCGCTGGACTGGAAATAGCGTGACAAATAATTGTCAGCCTTTGACAGGCTACTTTCAAAAATTACTTGCTCCTCACGCAAAAGCGCTATCTGTGCTTGCTCTAACATCATATGCAAATTGTACTTTACCAGTGCCTTCTCTGCAGGCTGCAAAACGGGTTCGATGGGATTTTGTCGTTGCGTCACACGCACTAAAGACTGAAGTTCATGAAAAAAACCACCATCACTATGGCTGATGGTGGATTCTTCAGTGGCTTTTGCGTCCGAGGCCGCCTGTGCAGAGAAGTCCATTAAAGGCAGATTTTCAATACTCGTGGCAAGTGCCTGTAACTCTAAATAAATACCTTGCCTATCTACGTCATTAACAAGACGTAGCGCAGTGATATCCTGTGCAACAGCGCGCCTTACAGGTAATACATCCTCTGCATCTAATTCCTTGAGTATAAGATCGACATTCTCTAACAGGGCAAGAGAATTCTTGACACTGCGCTCAGTTTGCAACCTTTGATTTGCTAGGCGCGCCAAATAAACCGCCTCTGCCAATAGCCAATCACTGCGGGTTGTTGACCCGAGCTCGGCCATACGTCGACCTTGGGTGTCAACGCGCAAATGTAAGTCAGAGAGCTCATCTGCCAAGCTCTCAAACCTTGAATGACTAGCCTCTAGGTAAGCTGATTGCTCACTCAGGTTGTTGATTCGTTGATCCAAAGACAGAAGTGCCTGATTAGCCTCTCTCAACATAAGGCCTCGCTGTTGCCAGTTAGTCCAAACTAAGCTAATTACGGCGATCAAAGCAAACACTACAGCCAACAAAATAACAGCACTTAAAATTTGATATAGCTTTTTACGTTTACTGGACGGCAACTTGCTTTGATTAGAATCAGGCGCACTGTTTTTCGATACGCGGTTGCCATCTGTGGTTGGCTTCTTTTTTGGCTCGGTTTTTTTGCTCACTGTCTCACCCCGCAATCCGGAAATTTCTGACTCTCACAATCTCCACCAAATAAGGTTACTAATGGCTTAATCTCTTCGTCCAATACGCAGTACAGCATCAAACATGGATTCTGGCAAAGCATTTTGCGCGATCTCAATATCCGTATAGCCCATTTGTCTTGCTAGTTCAGCAATTCTAGCACTGGGTACAACAAGAGGTATATGGCTGATAGCGTCATCACCCAAACCCTGCAATAATTCACCACTATGGGCAATGAGGCAACTTGCCTGCTTTAAATAGGCCTGAGCTTGCTCAACGTGGTCTGGGTCTATGACACGCTGGTAGAGATTGCAGTAAACAACTTCAGCACCGCGTTCAATCAGTTCAGAACCTAACGTCTGACGACCCTCACCACCGCGAAATATAACAATAGATTTACCCTCAAGATCTTGCAACTGTGATAGCTCCCTGAGCATACCCTCAGTATTTGGCTGTTCTGTGGGGCAACTAACTGAGTAACCATAAGCTTTAAATAGATCGGCTGTCTGCTGCCCTACCGCCAAGAACTCAATCGCTGAAGGAAGTTTGGCCCAGCATTGGGCAATTAATGGCAGCCCAATCTCTGCAGCGTTGGCACTGATAAAAATAGCGTAGTTAAATTGATTGAGACTCTCAATCAGAGAGATTACACCAACCTCATGCAGATCAACCAGTGGCTGAATGCGCATAATCGGTATGTGTTGATAAGGAATATCTGCATGGGACAGGAGCCTTAAAAAACCATCGCCATCACGAAGCGGTCTAATTACCAACACTGGCTTATCAAACATAGTATTAACTGCCGTAAACCGAAGCCAGTATTTCTCCAGCCCCCATTGCCAATAATTTGTCAGCCAGTTTTTCTCCTAATCGCTCGGCTTCACTGACAGCACCTTTGATATCCGCTTTTAACAAAGTTTGTCCATCCACAGACGCTACCAAGCCTTGTATTGTCATTATTGAGCCCGAGGTATCAAGCTGAGCAAAACAACCTATGGGGACCTGACAGCCCCCTTGCAGGCTTCGATTCATTGCCCTCTCTGCCAATACACAATGTGCACTTTGTTGATGCTGAAGGGGCTGAAGAAGCTGCAGTACCTCCTTGTCCTCAGAACGACACTCGACACCGACCGCACCCTGTCCCGCTGCTGGAAGACAGTGGCTAGGATCTAATCGTGAGGTAATTCTGTGCTCCATTTCAAGCCGTATAAGTCCCGCACTGGCCAGTATTAGGGCATCATAATCACCCTGATCTAGCTTGGCGAGACGGGTGTTAACATTACCGCGCAAGTCTTTGATTTGCAGGTGAGGAAAGTGTGCGCGGATCTGTGACTGACGGCGCAGACTGGAAGTGCCCACAACAGAACCCTGCGGCAACTGCTCCAGACGGCTGTAGTCATTGGAAACAAATGCATCTGAGGGGTCTTCACGCTTACATATGATCCCGAGGGATAGTCCCCGGGGGAATTCCATAGGTACATCTTTCATAGAGTGCACCGCGAGGTCAGCCTTGTACTCTAATATCGCAACTTCGAGTTCTTTAACAAACAACCCTTTCCCTCCAACTTTAGACAGGGAGGTATCCAGTAATTTATCCCCCTTTGTACTCATAGCAAGTATTTCCACCTGCAAATTGGGGAAATGGGATAGCAGCTGCGTCTTAACATACTCTGCCTGCCACAGGGCA
>CAXEWB010000228.1:0-7703 GCA_963999835.1 uncultured Cellvibrionales bacterium
ATCGTAATGCCACAGTTGTTGACCTGTTCGGGCATCCAACGCATAGGCATGACTCCAGCCTGTGCTGATATATATAACCCCATTGTGTACAAGAGGTGTCGCCTCCATACCTCGTGCAGTATCAAACTTAAATGACCAAGCTAGGTTTAATTGTTCGATATTATCAGGCGTAATTTTTGCTAGTGGGCTAAAACGTTGTTCAGAGTAGTCGTGCCCATGACTTAACCACTGATCACTGGGGTTCATAATGGACTGTTGATTAACAGCGAGAAGCTGTGGGCTCAGCAGCAATGTCGCAGCGATGATCAACAGCCTATAACACAATCCTTTTGTTCTCATGTTGCCGCTCTATTTAGGTTATTGGTCACATCTAGTTTGACGTCCAACTATATACTTGTACCCATATAAAATAGATTGTTTATGTCAGCTATGTAGAGGCTTTTCTTATTTTTAGGAAATTAAATTCTCAACAAGCTCAATCAACAAGTCGGTGCTATCGCTAGCGCTTTGGTTTTGATGGTAACGTAAGCGATACCAAAAATCGAACGAGCAAATAGCCAAAACTGACTGATATTTATTATTAGGCAACTGCAAGATTTCTGGTAGCCATGTCTTTATATTGTTTCGCAGCCCCTCTTGATGCTCGAGGTAATTTTTCTTTACTGTTGGGGAGCTCCAGAGCCTAGCTTGACTAGACAGCATAACGTTGCCCATAGCTTCATAAATTTTTGCTGATTGTTTAACTGCAAATGTGATGCGCTCTTGAAGTCCTTCAGGACACGCCTTGTTACCATAGAGTGCATGACTCTCCTTGCGAACAAGTTTGTCAACGCTTGCAAAGATACTTTCCATATCTTCAAAATGGCGAAAAACAGATCGAATACCTACTTGAGCATGGTCCGCTACCTGTTGCGCAGTGGGTTGCAAATTTCCCTCATGGATCAAGTGTAACATTGACTTAACAATCAACTGCCTACTGCGATCACTGCGCAAGCGACGTCCATCAGGTTTTGTGTTTTGGGCTGTATTCATGCTTATAGTAAAATTTTGGATTCAGCTTTAATTAAATATATATGTATTTTGCCACAACCGGCCTCAGGTCGCTATTTTACAGCCCTGATTCGTTCTGAATAATATACGTGGTATTAGCGGATAGAAAGAAACTGGCACCATCTTCATCCGGCGTATATGCTTCAAATATCTCATCCACCCCCTGTAGCCAGACGCTTTCCGAGCCCAGTAAATCCAGAGGTGGAACTAATGATAGAAGAGAAGACGACTGACATTGGCATTGCGAGCAGCGGATATTTTAACTGGTACGGGTTGTGATAGGTTGTTCTAGTAGCTGTCTGTATTTAGCTTTTGGTAACATGCAAACTCGACTAAACTCAACGAAATTACACACGAGAATCTAATCAAATATGTCGGCAGTTAATTCCTTAGATGAAAATACGCTAATTCCTTATCTGCAGTCACAGGTGGAGGGATTTAAGGGTCCGCTAGTTATTTCAAAATTTGATGGTGGTCAATCCAATCCCACATTTAAGCTTGAAGCCGCATCTGGGTCTTATGTTCTGCGCCGCCAACCACCGGGTAAGCTATTAAAGTCAGCCCATGCTGTAGATAGGGAGTACCGTGTCTTAGAGGCATTGCGGGATACCGATGTGCCTGTAGCCAAGGTTTATCACCTGTGCCAGGATACAGACATTATAGGCTCCATGTTTTACATAATGGAGTTCTGCGAGGGAAATATTTATTGGGCTTCTAGCCTCAAAGATATAAACAGCAATACCCTGCGTGGGCAGATGTACGATGAAATAAATCATGTCTTAGCAGCTATTCATTCAGTGAACTTGCAACAGGTAGGGCTGGCAGATTACGGTAGGCCTGGCAACTACTTTGAACGTCAGTTTGAACGTTGGTCAAAACAGTACAAAGCTTCAGAAATTGAGCCAATTCCGCAGATGGATCAATTAATAAAATGGCTGTCACAAAATATCCCGGACGATGATGGCAAGGTATCCCTAGTGCATGGTGACTACCGACTCGATAATCTGATGTTTTCTCCAGATAACAGTCGGGTCATAGCTGTGCTCGACTGGGAGCTGTCAACACTTGGCCATCCCTATGCAGATCTCGCCTACCAATGCATGGGCTTTCGTTTACCATCAAATGGTTTGGCGGGAGCGTCTTCTGGTTTGGGAGGTATCGACGCTGGTGCACTTGGAATACCCTCTGAGGATGACTATGTCGATCAGTACTGTCAAAGAATAGGTATAAATACTATCGACAACTGGCCCTTCTATATAGCCTTTAGTTTTTTTCGTTTGGCAGCCATCTGTCAGGGCGTTGCCAAACGTGGTTTAGATGGCAATGCGTCGAGTTCCAGAGCAATCAGCTATCAGCAGATGGTTGGCCCACTCGCGCAATCGGGACTGGATGCTACGAGTTAACGCAACCAATTGCGTTAAACAAAGAGCAAAAAAGCGACATCCCTAGTGCCCTTATTGGCTTTGTAATCGCCGCATTCTGTGATGCTCTGGGACAATAATTTTTACTTTCCGTAATGCTCTCACAACCTCAGCTGTGGTATATTCCTCCACCGGAATGCTCAGTGCTAAGAAATGAACTAGTCTGGGCTCACTGGTGAAATTGTTATCTTGCGCAGACTCGAGTATTAACGATGTTATTTAAAAATGCTTTATTGCAGCGCCTTTTACTTTCCACATTCTATAAATTCCTTCAAAAACAGGAGAAAATCATTGATTAGCCCCCATGGTTCTGACAGCCTTAAGCCACGACTTGTCAGTTCAGATAGATTAGAAAAATTATGTACGGAAGCACAGTCACTGCCCAGCATAGTATTAAATTCTGCGGCAGCAGCTAATGCTGTCATGTTAGGGGCCGGTTATTTTAATCCTTTACAGGGTTATATGAATCTGACCGATGCCCTTGAAGTAGCGACTAAATTACAGACTACAAATGGCCTGTTCTGGCCGGTGCCAGTAGTTAATTTGGTACAGGACATTCAATCTATTGAGGGGGCTAGCCGTATCGCTTTAAGGGATCCCAATACCGACGGTAATCCGGTCATGGCCATTATGGATATTGAGGCAATTGATGTAGTCAGTGATGAGCAGATTGAAACCATGGCTAAGGAAATTTTTGGCACGCTTGATCCTAATCACCCCGGTGTAGCCACCTTTACCAGTTTAGGTCGCTATATGCTCTCTGGTCCCATTGAAGTGCTTAATCTCAGTTATTTTCAGGCTGATTTTCCAGACACTTTCCGCACCGCAGAGCAAATTCGCGCTGAAATTGCTCAGCGCGGCTGGCAAAAGGTAGTCGCATTTCAGACTCGCAACCCCATGCACAGAGCCCATGAAGAGCTGTGCCGCATGGCGATGGAGCGTTTAGATGCCGATGGTATTGTTATACATATGCTGCTGGGTAAGCTCAAGGCTGGCGATATTCCAGCTTCAGTCCGAGATAATTGCATCCGCGAGATGGTCGATGTGTATTTCCCAGAAAATTCCGTCATGGTCACTGGCTATGGATTTGATATGCTTTACGCTGGCCCCCGCGAAGCTATTTTGCATGCAGTATTTCGTCAGAATATGGGTGCTACCCATTTAATTGTGGGTCGAGATCATGCCGGCGTTGGTGACTACTATGGTGCCTTTGATGCCCAGACAATCTTTGATCAGCGAGTACCAACAGATGCATTAGAGATTGAAATATTCCGTGCCGACCACACCGCGTATTCAAAAAAATTGGGCCGTGTTGTGATGATGAACGAAGCTCAGGACCATGTGAAAGAAGACTTTATTTTGCTTTCTGGCACTAAAGTAAGACAGATGCTCGGTGATGGTATTGCACCACCACCGGAATTCTCACGGCCCGAGGTGGCACAAATACTGATGGATTATTACAGCATTCAAAAGGGCTAATCTATTATGAACGCTGCGGTTGATTGGGATGTATTTAACGGAGATGCTGATGGTATCTGCGCCCTGGTGCAACTGCGACTAGCACAACCTCGCCAAAGTGAATTGGTAACGGGGGTAAAGCGGGATATAGGACTCCTTCAGCGCGTGCATGCTCAGGTTGGCGATCGAGTCACTGTTCTGGATATATCGCTAGACAAAAACCGTACTCACTTACAGCGTGTTTTACAGGCCGGTGCAGAGGTATTTTACGTCGATCATCACTATGCTGGCGAAATGCCAGTGTCGGCCAGTTTTAAATCTATGATCAATGAGGCGCCAGATGTCTGTACCAGTTTACTTGTTAACCAATACCTGAGAGGTGACTATCTAAACTGGGCGATAGTGGGTACATTTGGCGATAATCTGACAAAGACTGCGAGGGGAATGGCCAAGAACACATCCCTGACAGCCCAGCAGCAGGATCTGTTGCAGAATCTAGGCATTTTGATCAATTACAATGGCTATGGTTCAGACATTCAAGAACTGCATTTTGATCCTGCGCAACTCTATCGACTGCTAAAGCACTATACAGATCCCCTTGGCTTTATTCATGATGGTCGCGAACACTACCAAAAACTAGAGGCAGGTTATGAGGGGGATTTGCAAGCTGCACAGACAGCAGAGTTACTAGTTGCCAATGATGCCATTGCACTTTATGTACTTCCCAATCAAGCCTGGGCACGTCGTGTTAGCGGTGCATTTAGCAATGATTTAGCCAATAAATATCCCAATCGTGCCCATGCGGTGTTAACAACCAAGCCTACAGGTAATTTTTTAGTCAGCGTACGAGCGCCGCTTAACAACAAATGTGGTGCGGCAACCCTATGTCGACAATTTGCCAGTGGCGGAGGTCGAGAAGCTGCGGCAGGTATCAATGACTTGCCAGCAGAGATGTTACAAGAGTTTATTGATAGACTTACCCGCACCTATCGTAATTTATAGGCAAAATACTGATAGGTTACACTAGGTTATGCGATCACATTGTCAAATTAATCCATGTCGATTAGCGCTAAACATAGAGGCTGATGCATTAATGGAATAGGATGACTCTAGTTTTCAGGCTGTTTGTCATCAAGTATAGGAGATACAATTGCAGATGTTGCCAAATCTAACGAATGCTATCTATAGACCCTTGCTCAAATTAGTGATGGAGCGCAGTGGTCATGGCTCTGTCCTAGGTTTTACAGTGACCCGTATCGGTGATGGAGAGGCAGAGCTTACATTTCCCTATAATCCAGCTGCCATTGGCAACCCACTGACTGGAGTGATTCATGGTGGTGTGATTGTCAGTCTGCTCGATACATGCTGTGGCATAGCCTGTTGGAGTGCAATGAAACAACGTGGCCTTGCTCCCACAATGGACCTGCGCTTAGACTACATGCGCCCTGCAGAGCCTGATAAGGAGATCTATGTGTCCGCCAAAGTCTATCGCAATACGTCATCGATTACCTTCTGCCGCGGCTCTGCTTGGCAGGACGATCCAAACAACCCGATAGCTCATTGCGTGGCTAATTTTATGAGGGTAGACAATCCCAAACTCTCTTATGCAGGAATAGTAAAAAGACAGTTCCAACACCTGCTCAAAGTAAAAAAGAAATCGGAGGGTGCTAATGACTGAAAGCACTAATCCTTCGCTACAGGACCTCAAAAACTTGCTGAAGAAAGCTCGTCAAGCCGGAAAGCCACAGCAAATTCTCGACCTGATACCCTATAGTAGCTTTATTGGCGTTAGGGCCAAGATAGAGAATGACGACGTAGTTTATTATATGCCCAAGAAGCCTACCAATATAGGCAATCCCTCACTTCCCGCCATCCACGGAGGTGTGATTGGTGGTTTTTTGGAGCTGTCAGCGGCCGTTGAATTGCTCTACACCTTAGATATCGAAAAAATTCCCAAGGTAGCAGATTTTTCTCTCGATTATCTGCGTCCTGGACGCTATAAAACAACCTATGCCAGTTGCTCCGTGTTAAGACATGGCAAGAGGCTAGTCAATGTATCAGTTAGGGCATGGCAGGACAGCCCCGAGAAGCTAATTGCTACAGCGCGTTGTCATTTCTTGATTGCCTAATTAAACCAACTTGCGCTTGAAATCTAATTTGATGCCCCCATTTAGAGCCTAATCATGAGTAGTTCAGCCCGATAGATCGGGCTGTCCATTAACCAAGGAGAAATGACGGAAATGACGGCCAAAACCACTAAAACTAAAACCGCCAAAGCGAGTAAAGGCAAAAAAAGTAACACTGACACTCAAGACAAGCCGGAGACGCTGGGCTTTCAAACCGAAGCCAAACAATTACTGCACCTTATGATTCACTCTCTTTACTCGAACAAAGAGATTTTTTTACGTGAATTGATTTCCAACGCGTCAGATGCTACAGACAAATTGCGTGTTGAAGCGCTAGAAAATGCCGCTCTATACGAAAACGACGGCGACTTAAAGATACGTGTCTCAGTCGATGAAGAGGCTAAGACCATCGAAATTTACGATAACGGTATTGGTATGTCTCGCGATGAGGTAATTACCAACTTGGGCACTATCGCCAAATCTGGTACAGCGGAATTTCTAAAAAACTTAAGCGGTGATCAAAAGAAAGACTCACAGTTAATTGGGCAGTTCGGTGTTGGATTTTACTCGTCATTTATTGTTGCTAAGCGAGTCGTAGTTGAGACCAGACGTGCTGGTGACAGCGCTTCAAATGGTGTTCGTTGGAGCTGTGAGGGCGAGGCCGATTTTCAGATTGAAACTATCAACCGCGAACAGCGTGGAACCAGCATAACGCTGCATCTCAAAGAAGATGACCAGGACTTTGCCAATAGCTGGCGCCTGCGCAGCATTATTAAAAAGTACTCGGATCATATCGCCATACCGGTTGAGATGATCAAATCACAACCCCCTGTTGCTGAAGATGATGATTCTGTAGCAGAAGACAGTTCACAAGAGTGGGAGGCTATCAACGACGCCAAAGCTCTGTGGACTAAATCCAGAAGTGACATCAGTGATGAGGAATACAAATCTTTCTACCAACATGTATCCCATGACTTTGCCGAGCCTCTAATCTGGAGTCATAACCGCGTTGAAGGCAAGCAGGAATATACCAGTTTGCTCTTTATACCTAGTATGGCGCCTATGGATCTCTATCAGCGCGAGGCGGCGAGGGGTATTAAGCTTTATATCAAGCGCACCTTTATTATGGATGATGCCGAGCAATTCTTGCCTATGTACCTGCGCTTTATCAAAGGAGTGCTTGATAGTGCGGACCTGCCATTAAATATCTCACGAGAGATATTACAGAGTACGCCTATGGTCGACAGTATTCGTGCTGCTCTGACCAAGCGAGTGTTGGATATGCTAAGTAAATTAGCCGCCAATGAACCAGAAAAGTACGCTAGCTTCTGGAGTCAATTTGGCGCTGTGCTAAAAGAAGGTCCCAGTGAAGATCATAATAATCGTGAAAAAATCGCTAAATTATTGCGCTTTGCCAGTTCTGCGACTGATTCTTCAGAACCTACGGTTGGTTTAACTGATTATATTGAGCGCATGAAAGAGGGTCAGGACAAGATTTACTATGTGACTGGCGATAGTCACTCGGTGGTTGCTAATAGCCCCTACCTAGAAGTGTTCCGCAAGCATGATATTGAAGTTTTACTAATGTCTGATCGCATCGATGAGTGGATGATGGGGTACATGACAGAATTTGACGGTAAATCATTTC
>CAXEWB010000229.1:0-2376 GCA_963999835.1 uncultured Cellvibrionales bacterium
CCACCGCTGGTGGAACTGCAACTGGAACAGGCTTTGGCCCTATGTACCTTGACTATGTATTAGGTATTACCAAGGCCTATACTACTCGAGTAGGCTCTGGCCCTTTCCCTACTGAATTACATTGTGACATAGGAAAGTATCTCGGACAAAAAGGTCATGAGTTTGGCACTACAACCGGGCGCGAGCGGCGCTGCGGTTGGTTTGATGCAGTAGCCCTTAGTCGGGCAGTGCAAATCAATAGTATATCCGGGATATGCCTTACCAAATTGGATGTTTTAGATGGCCTTGAAGAATTAAAAATCTGCGTAGGCTACAAATATGCTGACGGCACTGACGCCGGCACTCCAATGCATGCGGATGATTTTGACGGTCTATATCCAGTGTATGAGTCACTGCCTGGTTGGAGTGAATCAACAGTTGGGGTGCAGTCACTTGATGATCTTCCCGATACAGCAAGGGCCTATATTCGCCGTATCGAGTCACTCATTGGCGCACCAGTTGATATAGTTTCCACTGGCCCAGATCGCATAGAAACCATTGTGTTGCGACATGCTTTTGCCTAAGTCGCAGGCTTATCGATTATTGATTGATTATGATTAATCAATGCTGTCCTCAACTAATGGCTGCGAATACTCAATAATCCTGCGTTGATTATCTAGTGCAAATAAATGATTGGCTCGCTTGGGAAGTTGTTGCAGAAGAGTTTCAGTAATGCGCTGAAAATACTGGATAAAACTTAAAATTTGCTGATCGTCCATTGCTTGTGGAGGTCTCTGTAAGCCTTGTTTTAGGGCTTGTCCAATCATCTTGTGTTCTTGCTCCAAACGCCATGTGTAGACGGTGTTAAAGGATGGTGCCCTGAGCATTATCAGGTCATCAACCTTATTAAATAATGATTGGTAACCTCCACCTGCTTCTAGGGACTGATTGACATAGCTCCTCCAAATTCCCTGACTGTCCCTAGCTCTTTCAAGACTGTTGATGGGTTCTCTAAGCTGTTGTTGTGTCTGGGCTTGCGCTCCCAGACACCAGCCCTCAAGGATTATGAGTCCAACCGACTCTCTGATGATAGGTAGGTCGCTTGACGGTATGCGATCGTCAGTTTGTTTATTAAATCGCGGGATGACTGTTTTATTTCCTGCTTGCAGACTATCCACGCAGTCTATGGCAAGTTGTATATCATGGGTACCTGGGACACCGCGCGTGGCTAGAAGTGGATGTACTTCGCTGGCAAGTTGATCACGTTCAGCTTTAGTTAAATAAAAATCATCCAGCGATAGAGCGACAACTGGGGTATCAAGCCGCTGTGAAATCATAGTGCATAAATAATCTGCTAGAGTAGACTTTCCCGAACCCTGACAGCCATTAATACCAACTACTCTAGGTGGTGACTTAGGATTATAGTCATCAGCAATAGCGTCAATTAAAGGCTCAAACCAGCGTCTTGCAGTGTCAAGATAACTGTCGGGTAGATGATGTTTTTGCAGAAATGCCTGAGCTGCAGAAGTCATGATTTATGTTACTGGGTTAAAAATAACACATTATCATGAAAGATGAATAATCAGTATAAGTTTTACCCACGCAGGCTAATTTTTTTCACAGAAGCTAGAACAGCCCAGCAATATCGCCCTGTTGATCTATTCCTATATGGTTTGCTGCAGGCACTCTAGGTAATCCTGGCATAGTCATGATATCGCCACAAACAATCACGATAAATCCGGCACCGGCTGAGAGCCTTACCTCTCGAATTGCCAGTGAGTGGTTAGTTGGGTCACCTTTGAGATTGGGGTCTGTAGAGAAACTATACTGAGTTTTAGCTATACAGATAGGCAAATGACCATAACCACTTTCTTGGAGACTGCGTATCTGATTGCGTAGCCTTTGATCAGCAATAATATCATCAGCGCGGTAGAGGCGGGTTGCTATGGTTTTGATTTTATCCCAAATTGGCATTTCATCAGGATAGAGGGGGGCAAAGCTGGCGATTGCACTGTCTGCAATTATTGCCACTTCATGAGCTAGTTCCTCAGTGCCGGCGCCTCCGTCGGCCCAGTGGGTGCACTCAATCGCTTTGACACCATTTGTACTTGCGCTTGCTTTTATGACAGCAATTTCAGCATCTGTGTCTGTAGTGAATCTATTGATTGCCACTACAACTGGGACACCATAGGCTTTGACGTTTTCAATATGACGAACCAGATTACAGCAACCGTCGCCTAGCGCTTTAATATTTTCTGTTTCCAAGTCATCTTTGCTGACACCCCCATGCATTTTTAAGGCGCGTGTTGTGGCAACGATCACCGCTACATCTGGTGACAAATTTGCAGATCGGCATTTGATATCAAAGAATTTTTCAGCGCCTAAATCAGCCCCAAA
>CAXEWB010000230.1:0-2104 GCA_963999835.1 uncultured Cellvibrionales bacterium
GATTTCTTCAGGATTTTCCACATTACACAGCAACGCTAATACACGCTGAGTAATAAGGCCCGTTTTACCGGACCCCGCGGGTGCAGAGACAATAAAGCTATTCTGGGTATCTAGCGCCTGTTGACGCACCCTGTAATCGCTTAGGTTGCCTTTATTGTCGGTTTCTGCGTTCAACCAATGCTCTCCGTTAGTTTTCTCAAATGTGCTTTATCCCATTACATTATGTCTATTCTTCAGTATCTGTAATCTCGTTTTGCTCATTCCAGCGGTTAAAAGGAACAAGGTAGTCTTGATAGGTAAATGCCTGTTTGTTGTAGACCTGAAGTGTGCTCTGGCCCTGAGTGAATTCAGTGGCCAGATTGTCCAGCGCTTGCTGCCAATCTTGTACCTGTTGTGACCAGTCGGCGCAGGGTTTTATATCCGGTATTGATGGCTCATCCATCAGTCCACTGAATTTAAGATTATTGCTTTTTATTTGCGCAAAGGCGCAGCCATTGACTGTTTGTGTGTAGGCTAAAACATAGAGCGGTAATTGGGGGTCTTTGGGGCGATCTCCCTCCCAGTCTTTAGCGTTGACAGTGCCTGTTTTGTAGTCAATTAACACTGTTTTATCATCGACTGTATCTACTCGATCAATGGTTAGGGATATATTGAGATCACCAAAACTAATCACTGTTTTTTGCTCTAAAGTGGCCACTTCAAAGGGTGCTCTGTTTTTTTCTAGTTCTAGCCACTGCATGGTAAGTTTTAACAGCCTTTGGTGCTCCAGTTCCTTAAAGCGAAGTCCCAGCAGAATTGGATGTTTTTTTGCCTGTTCGGTCAGCACGTCTTGAATTTGTTGATTTACTTCTTGGTTGATTGCTTGGGGAGATAACTCTGCTAACTTATCAGAGCATTTCCACTGTCCCCAGAGGCGATATAAAACTTCATGAAGTATTGTGCCCCGCGTCATGGCAGAGAGCCCTAATTCGGGTTCTTTTATCTGGGATGCGCCTAATCTGTGTATGGCAAACGCATTAAAAGGACAGGTAGATTGATTTTTTAGAATGCTACTCCCACCACTGATTGATTCCGCTTGGGAATCGAAGGCTGGCGCTGTATCTGATATCAACTCGCATTGATAAGGTTGCTTTAACCAAGAGGGCATTTCATCGTGCTGTGGAATCAATGAGTTGATTTCAATCTGTGTAATATCTTTGATCAGTGGACTTTCATCAATATCACTCTCACCCTCTTTAAGAGGCCAGCTATAGATAAGCTTCTTTGTATTGCTTAGGTAGCCACTTAATAGCTTGTTGGCAATTTGCAATTCTCGCTCGGGCAGGCTGTGAGGCATACAGTGGGCGCGTTGGAATTGTGCCGGCAGAATGGGATCCATTGATTGCGCTGATGGAAAGTTGTCACTGCTTAAGCCCATAATCCACAACTGGTCAAACACGAGTCCGCTTCCTTCAAGCAAGCCAAGAATTTGTAGTGGTGCATCACCAGTTTGTGGATGGAAGATTTGTTTTCCCGCCAGTTGGTGCAGGTAAGAAAGAGCACTAGAACGGCTTATATGAATGCCTAAACTATCTAACTCGCAATAGTTGGCTAACAATTTATGCCATTGTTGTCGTTGTTGGCGCTCGAGACTATCTAGCTCTCTATTGCCCGGCCACTGCAGATGATCTGTTAATTCTTGGAAACACACAGCCCAGTCGTAGAATGTTTTATTTCCCGTGGCGCGTTGTTTTAACCAATTTTGTAATCCATACAAGGGTTCAAGGTGGGGTTCTAGAGCATCTGGGTCCTCAAGTTTTGCTTGGGCGCCTCTTACAAGCTGAATAAATTTATCGAAACCAAGTTGGTAGCTGTGGGTGCTGCGCAACGCCAGCTCGCACTCAACTCTATACTGCACAGGAAGTTGTGCAAAAAAACAATAGGGAGAGTAGAGCAGGCGCAACCATTCCTCTAGGGCCTGCTTGTAGTTGCATATATTAAGCAAACTGAGTGCAGAATAGATCAGTGGCGTCTTATTTAAGGTTACACCAGCAGAAATATTGACGTCAGTTGGACAGTTATATTGAGCAAGCGCTTCGCTGATAATGCGAGCGGTGGGCTGAAC
>CAXEWB010000231.1:0-7271 GCA_963999835.1 uncultured Cellvibrionales bacterium
CAGATGCTTTTCTCTATAACGCTAAGGGTGGTTCGCGAATAGGCACTGTTACATCTTGCGTCTGGTCACCCATCCTCAAATCTAATCTGGCGCTAGCTGATATTGAATACGTTAAGGGTGCTGCCCCCAAACAAATCTGGGCTGAGATCTATTATCAGAAAGAACTGGAGTGGCGTGCGATTTGGGCTAGTTGCCGTATTTCTGACAAACCCTTTTGGATTCACAAACGCAGTTCTGCCACGCCGCCAGAGAAGTTCTAATAATGACTACCATCCGGAGTGAGCAATGATTACTGGACGCTGTGAGTGTGGCAAAGTTAGATTTCAGATTGATTCTGAAATTAAGGACTTTAGCCATTGCCACTGCAGTCAATGTCGGAGGCTTCACGGGGCTGCTTTTGCCTCTTTTGGCGGCGTTAGTAGAAAGGCCTTTAAGTATTTATCAGGTAAATCCAGTCTCTCTACCTTCGCCTCTTCAGATACCCACGATCGGATATTTTGTGCTGTTTGCGGCTCTAATATCATGGTAGCTCTAAGCGATGAACCCGATGATTATTATGTGGCCATGGGCACGATTGACGGTGACCCAAAGCTACCGCCGGCCTATCATATTTTTGTCGGCTCCAAAGCACCTTGGCATCAAATCAACGACAGTGCCGATCAGTTTGATACATTTCCAGATGAGGATTGAAGCGAATAGAAAGAGTATGGTTGGGGTAAGTTTGTCGAGATGACCTAGTCTTAAGTACAATTTAAAGGATATAGAAGTGAATTCCAGCAGTGTGAAAACTTACTTTCTCTCTCTTGATCGGCGTCAACTTTTAAAAGTAGTGGTTTACAGTCTGCTACTCATCAATTTTGCACAGTATATCAGAAATGACTGGGTGATAGCTGGCCACACACTGCATAGTGGCAGCACCTTTCTGGATTGGACTCGCGCCTATGCCGTCACCCTAGATGAAAGTGCGTGGATAATGTTGCTGATCTTGTTTGAGTTGGAAACCTATCTTATCAACAATCCACTATCTCGTGCCAAGGCAATGTTGATGCTTATCGTCAGACTATGTTGTTACGGCTTTTTGGCTCACACCTTATATGCTTATATTTTTTACGCTTACGAGTTGAGTCAGGCGCAAATTATTGACAGTGTGAGTAATCTCTGTGAACTGGTTAGTAGGGATGTATCCTATGCCTATAACTTGGTCTACACTGAGGTGACGGCAGATAACTGCGCTAATTTATCTAGCGCTAGTCAATTTCTGTATATAGACCCGCCAACATTCTTTATCGTCCAAGATCCGCTTGGTTTGCGTATTGAAAAACAATTGATTTGGGTTGATATCGTTGAAGCTATTACCTGGCTGCTAATACTGGCAACTATTGAAGTGACCGTCTATCTGCAGGACAGGGGAATTGTTCGAGGGTTGCTCCTTAGAACCGTCAATAATGCCAAATTTTTCCTTTATTCAATATTGTGGTGTGCAATTTTTTACTGGATTTACCGAGGCCACTATATGTTCGCTTGGGATGAGTTTGTATGGATGGTTGGTTTTATCGCCATTGAGATAAATGTGGTTGAGTGGCGCAAAGAAATCAATCAGTCAGAAGCCTAACAAACAGCATCAATTTGACTGTTATTCTGTGCCTGTAGGCGCGGTGGAGTCTGACTATTCAGAAGCATAGGCTAATTTTTGACAAATAAATTTTAGGTGAGCGGGTTTTGCAAAAATACGATGTAATAGTAATTGGTGCTGGGCACAACTCTGTGGTTTGTGCCAACTACTTGGCACGTAAGGGTAGATCTGTCTTAGTCCTTGAGCAGTCTGACAAACTAGGAGGATTGGCTTCACAGAGGGAATTTCATCCCGGTTTTAGTGCGTCAATTGCCCATACTATCCAACACTTTTCCTCAAAGGTAGCGGCTGATTTAAAGCTTGCAAAATTTGGGTTTAAACTTCCAAAATCCCCCTTGCCCACTATAGGCCTTAATCCTGATGGTGTGCCCATAATCTTGGATGGCTTTGGCGCTAGTAGCACTGTTGAGGGTGTCGAAGAGAAAGATGCGCAAGCCTACGCAGACTACCTGAAATTTATGCAGGTCTTTGTCGATATGTTAAAGCCATTCTGGCTAAAAACCATACCGCGTATTGGGCCGGGAAGTCTTGGCGATTTGATGACCTTTGCTCAGTTGGGTCTCAAGATGCGTGCACTGGGTAGACAAGATATGGGTGAGTTTATGCGTATTGCAACATTGCCTGCTCGCGACCTTATGGATGAGAACTTTGACAATGATTTGCTCAAGGCAGTGCTTAGTTGGGATGGCCTGATTGGTTCCAAAATGGCACCCCGTTCGCCCAATGCCACTGTGCTTAATATGCTGTATAAAATGAGTGGTGCTCACGACGGAGGACATTGCATCCCTGCAAATGGTGTGGAGGGTTTGGTTAAAGCACTGCATCAATCAGCGGTAAATCAGGGTGTAGAATTTAAACTATCTAGCCCAGTATCACGAATTGTGGTTGAGGCTGGAAGTCAAGGTATGAGAGCGACTGGTGTCGAGTTGCAAGGAGGTCAGACAATAACGGCTGATACAGTCGTCTCTGGTGCAGATCCGAAACAGACCTTTTTCAATATGGTGGGTGTTGAGAACCTAGAAATCCAATTTACCAACCGTATCAATCGATTGCGTTGTGATGGTTATGTGGCCAAGTTACATTTAGCCTTAGATTCACTGCCAAAATTTAAAAATTTACATCATCCACAAGGGCGATTAATTATTGCTCCGAGCATGGATGCTATTGAATTTGCCTATGATCATGCCAAGTATGGTGAATGCTCTGATAACCCGGTAATGGAAATTGTACTGCCCAGTCTGTCCGATCCCTCCTCAGCGCCGGAGGGTAAGCATACACTCTCAGCCCATGTCATGTACGTCCCTCATACTGTGAAGGGTGGCTGGACTAAAAAGGCGCGCAACACATTGTACAAGCGTCTAATCGCTATGCTTGAAAACTATGCGCCAGGTATCAAAAAGCAAATTATTCAGAGTGAACTGCTGACTCCCTTAGATCTCGAGCAACAATACAATGTAACTGGTGGTCATTGGCACCACACCGAAATGGCGATGGATCAGATGTTTATGATGCGCCCCACTTATGAGGCTGCCCAGTATGCCACACCAGTGCCTGGTCTCTATCTCTGTGGTGCCGGTACTCATCCCGGTGGTGGCTTAATGGGGGCGGCCGGTCACAATGCAGCTCGGGCAATTTTAGGAGCTAAAGTAAAATCATGAAAAAATATGATGCAATTATTGTCGGTGCCGGTCACAACGGTCTCACCAATGCAGCATATCTGGCCAAGGCAGGACTAGACGTATTAGTCGTTGAAAAAAACGATTATATAGGCGGTGCTGCAGTCACCCGTGAAATGCATGAGGGTTGGTTTTACTCCAGCTGCTCCTACGTTTGTAGCATGATGCGACAAGCGATTCATCGCGATCTTAATTTAACCAAACATGGACTTGTGTTGGTGCCTTACTTGGGAACAGTGGTATTTGCTGATAACGGAGACAGCTTGGCAAGCTATCATTCTGAGGGAGCAGATTACAATGAGTTATTTAAACGCTCGCCCCATGATGCTGATGCGATGTTCCGCTTCCAGACCGATCTGGCGCGCTATGCCCAGCTGATTCGTAAAACCCTTCTGCGTACCCCTCCAGATCCCACATCATTTCGCCCGCGTGACATCATGGAGCTACTGTGGCTAGCTAAGCAGTTCTGGTCTCTAGGAGAGAAAGAACTTTATGAGTACATTCGCTTTTTCACTATGAGTGCGGCGGACTTTCTTGATGATTATTTTGAAGATGACTTGATAAAGTCGGCGATGGCTAGCCCCGGCGTAATAGGTACAGCACTCGGTGTCTATTCACCGGGTTCAGCTTATATCCTGCTGCATCATGTTATGGGAGATGTCGACGGTAATATAGGTGCTTGGGGTCTGGCGCGAGGCGGAATGGGCGCTATTTCAAAATCTTTGGCCGGTGCGCTTCAAGAACATGGTGGAGAGATAAAAACCAATGCGGGAGTGGAAAAAATACTGGTCAAAGAAGGTAAGGCCACGGGTGTTGTACTAGAAAATGGCGACGAATTACAGGCCAATATTATAGTGTCTAATTTGGATGCAAAGCGCACCTTTACCCAGTGTATGGATGAGGCTGATCTCCCACCCGGTATTTATAAAAAAGCCGAAAATTTCAAAATCAGAGGCTCCTCGGGCAAGGTCAATATAGCCCTGTCGGGTCTGCCTAAATTTAATAATGTGGCAGACAATCGCTATATTAATCGTGGTGGTCAGGCCTTTGTCGGCTCCCTTGAAACTATGGAGAGAGCGTATGATTGCTGGAAACATGGCCGCTGGTCAGATGATCCCTTCATTGAGTCAGTCATCCCCTCCGCATGGGACCCCACAGTGGCGCCGCCGGGTAAGCACTGGATGTCAAACTTTATTCAGTATTGCCCGCCACAACTCGCCGATGGCCCCTGGACCCCAGAAAAACGCGATGCCTTTGGCAAAACCGTTATTGATAAAATTGAACGCTATAGCCCTGGTTTTAAAGACCTGATTGTGCATATGGAGGTGCGAACACCCTATGAGATTGAGGCTGAGGTCGGTTTGACAGAGGGAAATATTTTTCAGGGTGAATTGACCATTGATCAATTGTTATTTAACCGGCCTTTTCCCGGTTATGCCCAGTACCGTATGCCAGTAAAAAATATGTATATGTGTGGCTCCTCAACGCATCCGGGCGGTGGCGTGTCGTCCGCCTGTGGCGCCAATGCGGCGCGCGAAATTCTTATCGATCTGAAGCGGCCCAACACAGTCCCCGAAGATGATTTTTACGATGAGTAGAAATATTATGAATGCACAAGCTAAAAGTAACGATCCTTTTGCCGGTGAGCGACTTAAAGAAAGTCATTTTCATCCTCGTCAGGCCGTGCTGAATATCCGCGAGGCTTGGTCAAACTGGAACGGCTATAAATTTGCCGACTATTACTATGATGAGGAGTATGAATATTTTTGTATTCGCAACAGTTGCGGTACCTATGATATTTGTCCCATGCAAAAATACCTGATCGAGGGTGCCGATGCTGAGGCAATGCTCAACCGCATGGTGACTCGCGATATACAAAAGCTCAAGACAGGGCGAGTAACTTATGTCTGTTGGTGCACAGATGATGGGCGACTAATTGATGACGGCACTATTTTTAAGTTGGCAAAACAAAAATTTATGTTGACCTGTGGAAGTCCCTCACTGGCTTGGCTGCGCAAGAGTTCTTATGGATTTAAAAATGTAAAGGTTACCGATGTTTCGGAAACCATTGCCGCATTGTCCTTTCAAGGACCTACCACCTGTGAAGTGCTAAAGAAGATGGGTTTGCAGGGCATCGAGAAGTTAAAACCGTTTAATTTTACGCACTTTTCTTTTGCTGGCTCTCAAGATAAACCGTTGATGGTATCTCGTACCGGCTTTACAGGTGATTTGGGCTATGAATTATGGATAAAACCTGAGCTGGCACTGAAACTTTGGGATGCCTTGTATGCCTGCGGTGAAGATTACGGGATTCAGCCCTATGGCGAATCAGCAACCAATATGGCGCGCATGGAGGCTGGGTTTATTATGCCCGCTATTGAATTTAATGAAGCACTCAAAACGGTGCATTTTCAGTATGATCAAACGCCTTTTGAGTTGAATTTGGACTGGTTGGTTGATTTTAGTAAGCCGCACTTCAATGGTCGTCAAGCACTGCTTAATGAGCGTGAAAAGGGCTCTGCTTATCGCTTGGTAAAATTAGATATTGAGGGCAATAAACCTGCTGAAGAATCCTATCTTTACAGTGAAGAGAGCTGCAAAAAAGAAATAGGCTATGTGACTTCAGCTATGTGGTCGCCTGTAGTAAAAGCTAATATTGCCCTTGCGATGATCAAGCCAGAGTATCTACAGGGTGATATATGGGCCGAGATCTATTATCAAAAGGAATTGCGCTATCATAGCAAGGTGGCTAAGTGTCCCCTACAGGACAAGCCTTTTTGGTCACCCTCGCGAGCGCGGGCGACGCCACCACCGGCTTTCTAGGATTATAATGGATACTATACAAGGTAGAGTTCATTCGTTATACAGTGGTTCTGAAGGCGACTTAGGCAAGGACCCCTGCGCGTCTCTCCAAGTTGAGCTGGATGGCTTAATAGGTGATCGTCATCGATCCATCGAGCGTAAAAGCTGGGGTGCTGGCGATAAACAGCCTAAGGGAACGCGCAGGCGCAACGAACGTCAATGGTCGGCTGTGTCGATTGAGGAATTGGCTCAAATCAGCGCAAATATGGATTTAAAAGAGCCCCTTAGCGCAGCCAGTTTGGGAGCTAACCTTTGCCTTGAAGGCATACTCGAACTATCTCGTCTGCCCAAGGGGACAATCCTTAAATTTCCCTCTGGCGCGGAGCTTATGGTCGAGGAGTACAATCCACCCTGCCTCGATATGGGCAAAAAGCTGGCAGCTATGCATAGTACAAACTCAGGTAAACCCCTGCGCGATACAGCTTTTTCTTCTGCCGCAGAGTGTATGCGTGGTCTGGTGGGGGTGGTTGAGGTGCCTGGTGTTATTAATGCCGGTGACCGGGTAGCGGTGCTTCCGTATCAGCCGCCCTTTCGGCAAAGGTAGTTATTGTCTGCCCCTAATTAGCGGGGTTAGACACTTTTTTTTGAATTGCTGTAAACTTCTTCACTGTAAAAGCGTTTAATTGCAGTGAGTTCGGAAGCATAACCATCTTTCTATAAGTCAAATTATGATTAAAAATTTATCGGCAATTTTTCTTTCTATTGTTTGCTCTATTGTAACCTTCAATAAGGCTAGTGCTGAGATTACGGTGGACGGTATTTTGAATGAGCCGGAGTGGGCTGAAGCTAGAGTATTTGACCAGTTTGTTACCACTGAGCCACTCAACAGTGAGCCTGCAAAATATCCCACAGAGGTGCGGCTGTACACCAATGAAAAGGGCATTTATGTTGGCTTTACCAATTATCAGCCTCCATCAGTAAAGATGGTTGGGCGCCGCTTTGCCAGAGATGGCCGCATTAAGGAGGATCGCAATGTGATTGGTATTGATTTTGAGGGTACAAGTTTATCTGGTTATGTGTTTGTTATAGGTAGCTCTAATTCCATAAGAGACGCCGTTAGTAGCCTAGCAGGCTTTTCAAGCAGTTGGGATGGCGACTGG
>CAXEWB010000232.1:0-2942 GCA_963999835.1 uncultured Cellvibrionales bacterium
CTTGCGGCGGTGTATCAACTTGCACGGGATTTTGGCAATGCTGAAATTTTCACAGGTGCTCGAACCGCCAATCGTCACTACTTTTTAGAGGAATGCAAGGAGGTTGCTACAGTTCATGTAGCAACTGACGACGGAAGCATGGGTTACAAGGGTTTTGTTACTGAGATGCTCCGAGATCAGTTAAAACTGATGTCAAAAGCGGAACTTGATAATTTAGTGTTCTATAACTGCGGACCGGCGCCTATGGTTCATGCCGCTGCGGCAGTACAGAGGGAATTTTGTGCAGATCACCAAATTCATAGTGCGATTGATTATTTAACTAAGTGTGGTGTTGGCATATGTGGGGCCTGCGCAACGCCTGATGGCAGAAGAATCTGCGTAGATGGGCCCTTTATTGAAGGTACACCACAGGCACCTGATCAGGGGTAAAATAATTTCCCTGCAGTTGCCATACTCTGAATCCCTTTGGGCGGCCTGTATAACTCACCGAGTGACAAATACGCCTCGGCGCGTTGGCAGATTGATTCCATACCTTGCTCGTCCATCCATCGACAGATACCGCCTCTGAATGCGGGAAAACCAATACCCCAGATCAGAGCCATATCAGCTTCGGTTGGCGACTTAACAATTCCCTCTTCTAGGCAATGTGCCATCTCCATAGCGAGGGGAATCAATAATCGATCAATAATTTCCTGAGGCTTTACAACCGGGCCGGGGTCTGCAGATAGTTGTAATAATTGATTAACTTCCTCATCGGGTATTTTAGCGACCCTACCCTGCTGTGCTCTTGCATATTTATAATAACCAAGTCCGTTTTTCTGACCCAGACGTCCAGTTTTAAACAATCGTTCGCTTGGAAGATCTTCAGCGGTTCTTACGAAACGTTCCGGAATCCCCTCCATCATCACTGAGTAGCAATGATTAATTGTATCTAGACCAATGACATCCATCAAATAAGCCGGCCCCATTGGCATGCCCCAGTCTTCCATAACAGTGTCAATAGTTTGAAAGCACACACCCTCTTTTAGCAACATTTCTAATCCAAAGCACATGGCAAACAATACACGATTGACCAAAAAGCCCGGGCAGTCATTGACTACAATAGGCTTTTTACCCAGCTTAATAGCATAGTTGCATACAGTAGCAATAGTTTCATCCGAGGTTTGATCGCCGCGAATAACTTCAACCAATTTCATTGCATTAACCGGGTTAAAGAAATGCATACCACAGAACTGCTGCGGACGCTCTAAGGTACTTGCTAGCTGATTGATTGAGATAGTTGAGGTGTTAGAGGCAATAATAGTCTGAGGCTCTGTTTGAGTCTCTACTGCGTCTAATACCATTTTCTTAACGTCTGACCTTTCAACAACGGCTTCCACTATGATTTGGCATGCTTCCAGATGACTGTCCTCAAGGGTTGGATTGATCATAGCCCTTATATGATCAGCTTGTTGAGCATCTAATTTACCCTTACTGACTGATTTTTGGAGTAATTTTTTCGCCTGCTCCATACCCATATCTAGCGCAGCTTGGTCTATATCTTTCATCACTACCGGATAGCCACTGATAGCATTTTGATAGGCAATGCCACCCCCCATAATCCCAGCACCTATAACACCAGCTGTGGAAATTTCTTGGGGTGAAAAATCAAGTTCTAACGCATAGCGCTTAGCCATTTTGGCCACATATTGTTCACCGAGAAATAATCCCACTAAGGCGCGAGCCTGAGATGTTTGAGATAGCTTGTAGAACGCGGAGGTTTCCAGCTGAGCAGCTTCTTCACGAGGGCGCTGTGCCGCATCTCTAATTAAGTCAACAACAGCAAGGGGTGCTGGATAATTTTCACCCGTTCTGCTTACAATCTTTTCTTTAAAGGCAGTTGTGATTAAGTCTATTTCACCTTGATCCTGCGGCAAGGGCGATAACTTAGGCTTTCGTCGCTGCCTGTAATCAAGCTCTCTCTCAGGGTTATTTGCTAATAATTCAAGCGCAGCTGAGCGCAAATCTCCTATAGACACCACCCTATCTACAACACCGACTTCTAGGGCCATATCAGATTTATATTGCCCAGCCGAAGTAATCCACTCCAGCGCTGTTTTAGGGCCACACAAACGAGGTAGTCGCACGGTACCACCCCATCCGGGCAGAATGCCTAAACCTGTTTCAGGCAACCCTATAGTTGCAGAGTCAGCAATTACTCTGTAATCACAGGCCATGCAAATTTCCAGACCGCCTCCAAGGGCAAAACCATTTATTGCCGCCACAGTGGGGAAAGGAAAGTCCTCTATTTTGCACATCATTCGATGAACATTAGTTACCGCATCTGTAAATTGCTCTTTGGATGCAGCAAACATTGATTTAAACTCGGTTATGTCCGCTCCAACAACAAAGACAGACTTACTGCTGGTTAGCAACAGACCGTGCACGTCGATTATTGAAGACAACGTATCTAGAGCAACGCCCAATTCCTCTATCGTTTCTTGGTCAAATTTATTGACTGGGGCATTGCAATTATTAAAGTTCAATTCAAAAAAATCATTCTCTAGCCTGCTAAGGCTTAGAGTATTACCTGAGTACATGACCAATGCTCATTATTTTAAAAGTTATCTCGCGAGTATAGCCATACCACGTATCATTTCCATGACTAACTTTGACCTGTAGTTCACAGTTGAGAATTCGATAGATACTTAAACCTGCCATTCATAATCTGGGTATGCAAATTTCGATGAGGTTATGATTTAACTGTGAGTGATTGCCAAATTAAGCCGATTTCAGATTGACGGAAACAGGGTTGGTCAGTATCATGCGCGCTCTCATTAGAGACCGCTTGGTGAGATATTCGGGGATTAGCGCAGTCTGGTAGCGCGCCTGCTTTGGGAGCAGGATGTCGGGGGTTCAAATCCCTCATCCCCGACCACTATCCGGCGATACATGCGCCCGTA
>CAXEWB010000233.1:0-11201 GCA_963999835.1 uncultured Cellvibrionales bacterium
AGAATTGGATAATTTAGATAATCTATTAATCCTTGGTCGTTTGCTTGGGCGCTTTCATGCTGTGGGATCTAGCATGGATTTTAAGCACCGTCCGAAACTGGATATGGATACGTTTGGTTGGCAGTCCTACGATTTTATTAGCCAATATTTCATGCCCCCTGAACTCTCATCTGCCTATGAAACACTGGCGCGTGATTTGCTAGATAAGTGCCAGAAAATTATTGATGATTTCGATCCAATAAACAGCATAAGGGTTCATGGTGACTGTCACTCTGGGAATATTTTATGGCGTGATAACAATCCTCATTTTGTCGACTTTGACGATGCTCGAATGGCTCCCGCAGTGCAAGATTTGTGGATGTTACTGTCAGGTGATCGACAAGAGCAAACAGCACAGATTGCGCAATTGGTGAAAGGTTACAGTGAATTTCACCATTTTAATGTTGGTGAGTTGGCATTGATTGAAGTTTTCAGAACCTTGAGGATAATGCATCACAGTGCATGGATTGCTCGCCGCTGGCAAGATCCTGCTTTTCCCCGAGCCTTTTCATGGTTTGGCTCAGTCCGTTATTGGAGTGAGCACATTCTCATGTTGCGCGAACAGTATGCCGCACTTGAAGAGGCGCCACTTAATTTATATCTTTAAGAGAGTCAAATATAGTAAGGGCTTAAGATTCAAAATATCTTTATTATTGGCCCATTTAATCAGTAAAATACCCGCAAGGAGTTTGCGCTTTCTTTGGTAGCAACTTTAATTAACGATTAACGGTAGCAGAGGTTTAGTGTGAGTGATTTTCCCACAGAATTGAAATATGCCGAAACCCATGAATGGGTGAGGGTTGAGGACGATGGCACAGTTGTGGTTGGTATTACTGATCATGCACAGGATGCTCTCGGGGACATTGTCTATATAGAGCTACCAGAGGTGGGTACAAATGCTGACGCTGGTGCCGAGATCGCTGTTGTGGAGTCAGTTAAGGCGGCCTCGGATATCTACTCTCCCATAAGTGGTGAAATAGTAGACATTAATTCATCTCTGGATGATCAGCCAGAGACTGTCAACCAAAGTCCCTACGGGGATGGATGGTTATTTAGGATCCAGATTTCAGACGCACAGGATCTGCAGGATTTAATGGATGCCGATGGTTACCAGTCGATGGTCGATGAGGGTTAAGCTAGCCTCTTATCCAGTTGCTTAATCGCGCAGAGAAATTATCTCCCAACCCCTTTTTATTGCCTGTTCGTGCAGTTTGGCATCTGGGTCTACTGCCATCGGATGGGTCACCTGTAACAGTAGGGGCAGGTCGTTAATAGAGTCGGAGTAAAAATAACTGCCATCTTTAGTTTCTTGATTATCGCGTAACCACTGTTCCAACCTCTCTACTTTGCCCTCGGCGAAACTGGGCGTACCGACAACTTTCCCGGTAAAAACGCCATCAATTATTTCCGCCTCAGTAGCAATCACATCCTCAATGCCTAGGGCGCTGCAAATTGGTTTAGCAATGAAACTAGTGGTAGCGGTCACCACTAGAAGGCGATCTGCTGAGAGGCGATGTTTTTCTATCAAATCTTGCGCTTTAGTAAGCATTAAAGGTGCGATCACCTCTTGCATGAAAAGTTGATGAAGATGCTGGCGCTCTTTGGCAGGGATTATGGTTAAGGGTTCAAGAGAGAATTTGAGATAGGCGTAAATATCCAACTGCCCACTTTGATAGTCAACATAAAATTGATCATTCATGGTTTTGTAATGGTCGGGATCAACCTTGCCTTTACTGACGAGAAATTCTCCCCAGCTGTGGTCGCTATCACCGGCGATTAGGGTATTGTCTAAATCAAAAATAGCCAGTGCCATAGGGAAATCCCAAAATATGGTTGTTGAGCGAGTAAAAGGATAGCGGCCATAACCAATTCTCTCAAGAGAAAATTGCTGAGTGACTGAGACTGTGGAACAATGACCCAATCAGGAAAATTTCTAGGGTGTCGAAACATTGTTAGACAAAGATGGATTTCGCTCGAATGTAGCAATTATTATTAGTAATGGTCGCGGCCAAGTTCTTTTGGCCAAGCGATTGGGCCAAAGATCCTGGCAATTCCCCCAAGGAGGCGTAGATACCGGGGAATCTGTTGAGCAAGCGCTGTACAGGGAATTATATGAAGAGGTAGGGTTGCAGCAGGACGATGTTGAAATTATCCAGCAGAGCAAGCGATGGCTTCGTTACCGTATTCCGGAAAACATGCAGCGCAAACGCTCATTGCCGCTCTGTATCGGGCAAAAACAGCGGTGGTTTTTTTTACGCCTTATCAGCGAACAAAAAAAGATCAATTTGAATATCACCGACAGCCCTGAATTTGATGCTTGGGAGTGGGTTAACTATTGGTATCCAATCAGTGCTGTGGTTTCCTTTAAGAGAACTGTCTACCGACAGGCCTTGCTCGAATTTTCATCTGCCAACACAAAATTTGAAAGGTCCAAATGAATATCTTGAATTCTTTGAGGGGCATAGTTCAGGATGTAAATAGTGCACGTAATCTATCGCAAGTCCTTACCATCATCGTTAAGAAAGTACAGGCAGCCATGCAAGCTGAGGTCTGTTCAATTTATTTATTTGATGAATCCGATCAACGCTTTGTGCTGATGGTAACAGAGGGACTGCGACAAGATTCGATTGGCAAGGTAAGGCTTTCCATGGGCGAGGGGCTGGTTGGGTTGGTGGCGGCAAAGGAAGAGCCGCTAAATTTAGACAATGCCGATAAACATCCAAACTTTGCTTACTTTGAAGAGATTGGTGAGGAGTTTTTTCATTCCTTCCTTGGGGTACCAATTATCCACCATCGTAAAGTTTTGGGTGTTTTGGTACTGCAGCAGCAAACGCCAAGGCGTTTCGCTGCTGAAGAAGAAGCCTTTGTAGTTACAGTGTGTGCTCAGCTGTCAGGTGCAATTGCCCATGCGGAGGCTACGGGTGCTTTGCGTAAATTGTCTGCTGATACAGGCAATGAGGCTGTTTTCCATGGCATCCCAAGCTCACCTGGAGTAGGTATTGGACGGGTGGTATTGGCGCAGCAGTCGCTTGACTTAAACTCTATTCCAGAGCGTTACAGCGAAGATCCAGATGCAGAATTAGAGCTATTTAGGCAAGCCTTAGGCTCCGTTAAACGCGATATGCAAGACCTTGGTGGGGGCTTGCAGGGCAAATTAAATTCTGAAGAACTCGCTTTATTTGATGTGTTTATTCGTATGCTCGATGACAGTTCACTCGGTGGCGAGGTGATTCAAGCGATTAAGGAGGGACAGGCTGCTCAGAGTGCATGGAGTGCTGTCATACTCAAGCATGTAAGAACATTCCAGCAAATGGATGATCCTTATTTGCGTGAGCGAGCTGCCGATGTCGACGGGCTTGGCAAGCGGGTATTGAGTTACCTTGTTGCCACTGAGCGAAAGAAAGTTTCGTTACCACGTCGAATTATTCTGGTGGGTGAGGATCTTTCGGCAACTGCTTTGGCAGATATTCCAGTCAATCGATTGGAGGGAATTATCTCCTTGAGAGGTTCCAGCAACTCACACTTAGCTATTGTTGCTCGAGCACTGGGTATTCCAACGGTGATGGGAGCGGTTGACTTGCCCTGGATAGAGCTTGAGGGTGAAGAGTTAATTGTTGATGGGTTTACAGGTGATGTGGTGAGTCGAGCTACTCGATCCATGCGTAGCACCTACCTGCAAAGACAAAAGGAAGAAGATAATCTCATCCTAGGCTTGGAAAAATTGCGTGATGTTCCGTGTCAAACACCTGATGGTTATCAATTCTCGCTCTGGGTAAATACCGGATTGCGTCAGGATACAGTGTCCTCAATGCGTAGTGGTGCTGAAGCAGTTGGACTATTTCGCACTGAAATACCTTTTTTATCTCGTTCTAGTTTTCCCACCGAGGATGAACAGGTTGCTATCTACCATCAGCATTTAGAGGCCTTTGCGCCGCGTCCAGTGACTATGAGAACGTTGGATATTGGAGGAGATAAGGATCTACCCTATTTCCCTATTGACGAGGAAAATCCCTTTCTTGGCTGGCGTGGGATTAGGATATCACTCGATCACCCTGAGATTTTTTTAGTACAAATTCGCGCACTTATGAGGGCCAGTGAAGGATTGAATAACCTGCGCATTATGCTCCCCATGATTAGCACTATTTCGGAGTTGGAAGATGCTGTAGAGTTGGTTAGGCGAGCCCATAGGGAATTAGTGGATGAGGAGGGATACAATATTGTGATGCCTCCCGTGGGAGCCATGATCGAAGTTCCTGCGGCGGTTTATCAGGTTGCAGAGATAGGACGCCGTGTCGACTTTTTATCAGTTGGCACCAACGATCTTACTCAGTACTTACTAGCAGTAGACCGCAACAATCCAAGAGTGGCAGAACTCTATAATGCTTTCCACCCTAGTGTTTTAAGAGCACTCAAGATTATCTCTGAGCAGGCTTTATCTATTGACTGTCAACTGAGTGTTTGTGGCGAAATGGCCGCAAGCCCCGAGGGAGCTGTGTTACTTTTTGGCTTGGGATATGAAAATTTTTCTATGAGCGCAACCGCATTATTGCGCGTCAAGTCGACACTGCTTGCCACTAGTCGTAGAAAGGCGCGTTCGCTTGCTAAGCGCGCCTTGAGCATGCCCGAAGCCAAATCAGTCGCTAAATTTATGTCGCAATCTCTTGCAAAGGCCAATGCTTAACCTCACCTTATGGCTGTTGGTCTATCCGCAGGTGAAGATCAAGATCTGAGATTGAACCTGAACACAAGATCTTTAGGGTCTTCCCCTGTGCTGTAAGTCCTCTCGGCCACATTGACAAGTTCATTCGATGCTATAACAACAGCTGTGCTGCATCGGGTTCCGTAATCCTGTGAACTGATAAAGGGCGATGACAACAATTTTTCCCATTGCTCTGGCACACCAGTATTGGGCAGCATATGAGAGGGATAGACTTTTTTCAGGGATAGACTACCCAGCAAATCTGTTATTTGGCCATCATCTAATACTGAGCTTTCAGCTACTATCTTATGCATTTGTTGTCGAGCGTAGTCCACTTTCGGCCAGGCGCTATTCAAACTGTGATTGCTGAGCCCATAGATACCTGCCTTCAGTGTTTGTAGCGAACAATCATGGACGTTATTTAAATACGACAGTTCATCGCCATCGTAAAGGAGAAGATTAAACCCCTCATAGCGATCTAAACTTTGTCTGACCGACTGATACCATTGCTCAGCTGAATAATTAGAGCACAGAAAATCGGTCACTAAACTACCCCGCGATGGTGAATTAAACTCGGTTATTTGGCCCTCTCCATATTGCCGGTAATTGGTCAGGGCTGCCAAGCGTCCCGTCTTTGATAGGCCCAGCCAAGTTCCACCAGCTTGCAGGTCTAGCCCAGCTAAGATGGGCCTATCTTGCCACCAGTGCATGGGTTGCGTGGGGCGATTATAGAATTCATCGCGATTAGCAAGAACAACCAGAGACGCTTTCGCATGCTGTTTGTAGGCAAATGAAATGAGACACATGGAAATTAGTTAGACCTTTTGTATTTTTTCTATCATCCTGCATAGCAGAGGCGCAAAGAAAACGCTATGATTTGTGCAAGTGTCCACCGAGATGAGTCTGATGATTACACACCCAAATATAGATCCCGTTGCTATTTATCTCGGCCCATTGCAGATTCACTGGTATGGCCTAATGTATCTTGTTGCCTTTGCCTGTGCATGGCTACTTGCCCTGCGAAATTGCCAACGTCCTTGGTCGCCGATTAAGCAGCCTCAGGTTGAGGATCTTATCACCTATGGTTTTTTTGGGGTATTCCTAGGTGGTCGCTTGGGCTACATGTTCTTTTATAATAGTGACAAATGGCTGGCTGATCCCCTGATGGTATTTAGGCTTTGGGAGGGGGGTATGTCATTCCATGGTGGACTGATAGGTGTTGCTGTTGCCCTATTTGCCTATGCGCGCAAGAATAAAATTTCCTTCCTTGCACTTGGAGATTTCGCGGCACTGCTTGTGCCCACCGGCTTGTTTTTTGGACGACTGGGTAACTTTATTGGTCAAGAACTCTATGGACGCCCCACTGATGTGCCATGGGCTATGCTTTTCCCATCTGATCCTTTACAACTGCCACGCCATCCATCACAGCTCTATGAGGCCTTCCTAGAGGGCATAGTACTGTTTTTTATTCTCTATTACTTTGCCCGAAAGCTTAGAGCCAGTGGTCAGATAGCGGGTGCATTTCTAATACTCTATGGATTGTTCCGATTTCTAGTCGAATTTGTGCGCGAGCCAGATGCGCAATTTGTTGGCCAAAGCGCTTTAATTGGGGCCTTTGATTGGATGACTCGCGGTCAGACACTGTGTATTCCAATGATCTTGCTTGGTTTGTGGTTTATGCGTGGTTCTATTCCCTTTGCCAGCTTAAATAGTAAACAGCAAAGTAATTAGAATGGTCTATATTTAGGGTAAAAATAATGCAGCAGTATTTGGGTTTGATAAAGCATATACGCGACCAGGGTGTCTTTAAGGAAGATCGCACGGGTACGGGAACTCTGAGTGTATTCGGATACCAGATGCGCTTTAATCTCGCTGAGGGGTTCCCATTAGTCACTACCAAGAAAGTACATTTGAAATCTATCATTCATGAACTTTTGTGGTTTATTAAGGGTGATACTAATATTCGCTATCTGGTGCAAAATGGTGTGGGCATCTGGAATGAATGGCCCTATCAAAGTTGGTTGCGACAAACCGACCGTGCCAAGGACATAGAGATGCACTCTGATCAGTGGAAGTCGGGCCTTAAAGACTTTGTTGAGCGTATAAAAATGGATCCAGACTTCGCCCAGAAATATGGCGATTTAGGTCCAGTTTACGGGCGACAATGGCGCAATTTTGAGGGGGTGGACCAATTAGCGCAGGCGGTGCGTGACATCCAATCAAATCCAGATTCAAGGCGCCTAATAGTGTCTGCTTGGAACCCCAGAGATATCCCTGTTATGGCTAAGTCTGGCTTACCTCCCTGCCATAGTCTCTTTCAATTCTATGTCTCTGAAGGTCGCTTGTCGTGCCAGCTGTATCAGCGCAGTGCCGATGTGTTTCTAGGGGTGCCGTTTAATATCGCCTCCTATGCCGCCCTGACGATGATGGTGGCTCAGGTGACCAATCTCAAATTGGGTGATTTTGTGCATACTTTTGGCGATGCTCATCTCTACACCAACCATATGCAACAGATTGAGGAGCAGCTGAGCAGAAGTCCGTTTCCTCTGCCTAAATTAGCAATCAATTCGAAGGTTAAAGATTTGTTTAAATTTGTCTATGACGATTTCCAATTGCAGGATTATCAATGCCATTCAGCAATCCCTGCGCCAGTAGCAGTTTAAGGTGAAGCAGTGAGACTTTCTCTAATTGTTGCAGCCAGTCAAAATAATGTTATCGGACGTGATAATCAGCTTCCATGGTATCTTCCAGAAGACCTCTCTTACTTCAAATCAGTGACTATGGGTAAGCCACTGTTGATGGGTCGAAAAACCTTTGAATCTATTGGGCGTCCGCTACCCGGACGCACTAATATAGTTATCACAAGAAATTCTACTTGGCGCCAAGAGGGGGTAGAGGTAGCTAGCAATCTTGACAGCGCGCTAGTTTTAGCCAAAAGTGCGTTCTCGGAATCCGCTGATGATGAAGTGATGGTCATTGGTGGTGAGCAGATTTATCGCCTGTGTCTACCCTTTGCCCAGCGACTCTATCTAACTCATATTGACGCGCATGTTGATGGTGATGCATTTTTCCCAGATTTTGATAAAAATGATTGGCAACAGGTCGCTGAAAAAATTCCAAAAAAGGTACAAAAATACAACTATCGTTTTTTGGTTTTGGAAAGGAAAGGATTAGGATCGGCCTAATGAACGTTACCTTTGGTAACAATGGGAACTTTAATGTATAATTTCGGTCTCTGTTACGCTTTGGCAAATTGATTCTTGGCCCATAGACTGTTACAAAGTCTTTCCGAAATACCAACGGTTCAATTTCAATTATCAATCTAGAAGCTGGACTGAGAAATAATTAATCCGTTAGACCCAAATTGAGGGAACTATGAATAAACAACCACTAAAAGCATTGGCATTAGCCCTTTTTGCTTTTGCTGTGCCTACTGTTGCCCAACAGGCCACAGAGATTCAGATACAGAGCAATACGCAGGTAGGTGATGTTCTTACAGCCGGCGCCGCTAAGGTGACAGCAGCCAAAAGGGCTCAGGTGAACGTTGATCGCATTGCCGACCAGACTGATGGACTGCTGCAAGAATTTAAACAGGTCAACAAACAGATAGAGTCATTGCGAGTATACAACTCGCAGCTAGAGCGTCAAATTGCTAACCAGAAGCAAATGATGGTTGAACTGCAAGAGTCAATTGAAAACGCAACCATTATCGAACGCGGTATTTCACCTCTGATGGTGAGCATGCTTAATGGCCTGGAAGACTTTGTGGGCCTAGATCTCCCGTTCAAGAAAGATAAAAGGGAAGAAGCTATTGCTGACTTATATGTCAATCTCGACAGTGCAAAGTTCTCGGCGGCAGAAAAATTCCGACAGATTCTCGAGGTCTACGATATTGAGTCCGACTACAGCCTATCTATGGAGTCCTATACGGATCAAATTGATATTGACGGCAATGGCTCTGAGGTTGAAGTACAAATGTTACGCATCGGACGCATCGCGTTAATGTATCAGAGCAAGGATAAATCTCGGGCTGGTGTTTGGAATAAAGAAACCAACAGTTGGGAATCTCTCGGCTCAGGGTATCGTCGTGCAGTGGATCAGGCCATTCGTATTGCCGTGAAATTGTCGCCGCAGGATGTCATTGAAATGCCGATCACAGCTCCGGAGATAGCACAATGAATAAGAAATTAATAAATGTTTTAGCAGCGCTATTAACAGCTGCGGCCTTTTCTGTGCCTGCATTGGCCAATGAGGCAAAAACTCTCGATGAACTACTTGAATTGATCCAGAGTGCAAAGATCTCTGAAACAGCCGAATACCGCAACCGTGAAGCTGCTTTTAATCGCGATCAGCGCAAGCAGGCGCAGTTGCTCAATAACGCCAAAAACACAAAATTGGCTGAGGAGCGCCGCTCTGATCGGTTAGAGCAGATCATTCGTGATAATGATCTTAAAATAGCTGCATTGCGCGAGCAGCGTGACAAGCGCTTGGGTTCTCTCAAGGAGTTATTTGGCCATCTGACAGGCGCTGCGGGTGATATCAGGGCAAAGCTTAACCAATCCATTGTAAGTGCGCAGATACCGGGCCGAACGGCATTCCTTGACGAGCTTATTGACAAGATGAGTAGTGATACTAAGTTGCCCTCAATCGAGGATATCGAAAAGTTGTGGTACGAGCAGCAACGTGAAATTGTCGAGAGCAGCCGCGTCGTAAAATTTAAGCGCTCAGTATTACGTGCCAATGGCGAGCCAGAGGAAATGGATGTAGTACGTGTTGGTACCTACAATTTGTTAGCTGATGGCATGTATCTGGAATATAGCCCAGAGAGTGGGTTGGTGTCTGAGCTTTCTCGGCAACCCTCTGGATTTAAGGGTGGTGCACAAGATCTCGAGGAGGCTACTTCAGGCTTTACTAAAGTGGGTCTGGATCCAACAGGACCATTAGGTGGTGGCCTGTTAGCGGCGCTTATTAACGCACCTACGCTGATCGAGCGCTGGCATTTCGGTGGTATTGTTGGCTACGTGATCACCGCGGTATTTGCCTTCGCTATTGCTTTAGCTATATGGCGATTTGTTGCTTTGTTTGGTATGTCCAAAGCGGTTAAAAGGCAACTACGAACTAGCACTGTCGACGATAGTAATCCACTAGGTAGGGTGCTTAAAGTTGCTGCCGACAACCCAGGACTGGATGCTGAATCCCTTGAACTCAAACTCCACGAAGCAGTTTTGAAAGAACGACCCAGCATTGAGTCGGGCCTAAACCTGTTGAAAATTATCGCCATGGTCGCTCCCCTCTTGGGTCTCTTGGGCACTGTAACCGGTATGATTATTACCTTCCAGATGATTACACTATTTGGTGCCGGCGATCCGAAGGCAATGGCTGGCGGTATCTCTCAAGCCTTGATTACTACCGTACTGGGCCTAGTTGTGGCTATTCCCACAGTGCTCTTGCACACGTTGGTCAATGGCAGAGCCCAAGGTATCCTTCATGTGCTTGAAGAACAAAGTGCGGGTATTGTGGCAGGTTCTGTAGAGGCACGTTGAAATGATGTTCCTCGTTGATACTTGGGCCGAACTGGGTAAGTTTATGGATTCGGGCGGCATGGTCCTTTGGGCCATTGTCGTCCTGTTGTTCGTAATGTGGACCCTCCTTTTTGAGCGTATGTGGTACCTGCGCTCCAATGTGGCGCAAGATGTCCAGAATGCCCTGAATGAATGGGAGTCCAGAGCCGAAAGGAAGTCAAAACGGGCAAGGCAGATACGTGAAAAACTAATTTCAGAGGTTAGTGTCAAGATTGATCAAAACTTTATGATGATCAAGACCCTAGTCGCCGTGGCGCCCCTTTTTGGTTTACTTGGTACTGTAACCGGTATGATAGTGGTGTTTGATGTGATGGCTTTTACTGGCGGCGGTGATGCCAAGGCCATGGCTGGTGGTGTATCGCAAGCCACAGTTCCCACCATGTCTGGTATGGTTGCCGCCCTTTCTGGTGTATTCGGGCTGACCTATGTTGAACGCAAGGCTGAGCGAGAAAAACATCTGTTGGAAGATCATCTGACAATGGATCATTAAAAGGCCATCGAACATCATCCTTGAGAGATAACTATGCGCAGTAGAACAAGCAAATCACAAGAGCAGGGTCAGGCGATCGATTTAACGCCAATGCTCGATGTTGTTTTTATTATGCTGATTTTCTTTATCGTTACAGCTTCCTTTATCAAGTTGCCCGGTATTGAGGTCAGTAAGGTTGACGCCAATAAACCAGATCCCTATAAAAAAGTGGGTATCTTGGTAGCAGTCAGCGATACCAATGAATTCTGGATTGATAAAAAAAGGGTTGAAGACACAGCGCTTAAATTGAATCTCACCCGATTATTCCATGAAAATCCTAAGGGCGGCATGGTGATTCAGGCCGATAATGATTCCAATATTGAAACAGTGGCTAAAGTGGCTGATATAGCTC
>CAXEWB010000234.1:0-1922 GCA_963999835.1 uncultured Cellvibrionales bacterium
TAAAGTTCTGATACCTAGGTAGCGCAATAGAGGTTAGAACACCAATAATAGCTACCACTATCATTAATTCGATAAGAGAAAATCCATTATGATTCGTCTTCAATTTTTCGCCCACGCTATTTTTCAATTGAGTCACTAATTGCTTATTCGTCAATATGGCGTTACCAGGCCATAACAACAGTTAACAGAATAGACTAATGGATCATTCATAAGTGAGTAATCTACAAATCTGTGTACTGATTCACTGAACCCTTTTGAAGCGCGGTATAGACTGTCTAGCAACAATTTATAAGGGACTGTAAATTTCACCGTGGGGATATACAGAGCATGCCATCTTCAAAAAAGTATCTTTTTATTTACTCGGGTTACACAGCCCATGGACAGGTAGCCAATGGTGAGATAAGGGCTGAGAACATTGAATGGGCCAGACATAAACTTCGCAAACAAGGCCTGAGAATAAGTTTAATAAAAAAGGCCTATCAAAGGCCATTTAGTTCGCAGCATAGCATATTGCCAAAAGATATCGCCCTATTCACTCAACAGCTAGCAATGCTCGTAAAGGTCGGGATTCCTCTAAGCAAGTGCTTTGTTATTTTGTCCGCAAGTTGCAACAAAGGGATAATGAGAATGCTGTTAGGTGAGTTAAATGATGATATAGCAACAGGTGATAGTTTTGCCAGGGCACTGCGAAAACATCCCCAACAGTTTAATGATCTATTTTGCAATATGGTGGAATCAGCCGAATTATCCGGTGAGTTAGCGACTGTTTTAGGCCGACTATCCATTTATCAGGAACGCTCTGAAAGACTCAAAAGAAATCTCAAAAAAGCACTCACTTACCCCTGTATTGTTCTTATAGTTGCAACCGTGGTCACTTCTATCCTAATGATAAAAGTCATTCCAGAATTTGCTCAGACATTTTCGGATTTTGGCACTGAATTGCCCTCACTCACTCTTTTTGTACTCGATCTGTCAGAATTATTACAAGGGTTTTGGATAATGGGTCTCATAACCTGTGGCACCTGTTATGCATGTTTTCATCTAATATTAAAAAAGTCACAGAGTATTTCTCACCGTGTAGATGCGCTGGTACTTCATTTACCAATCATTGGTAAATTGGTTAGAAACACTGTTTTGGCTAGGTTTTCACATACTTTGGCAACCACATTTAATGCGGGTATACCGATTTTAGATGCATTGCGTTCAGCAGCTAACACTGCAGGTAACTTAGTCTTTGAGCAGAGCATAATAAACCTGCGACAAGATCTGATTCATGGCGTTTCCCTGCATCAAGCCATCAATAAGCAGGATGTTTTCCCAATGGCCCTGCAGCAGATGATTATAGTTGGCGAGGAGTCTGGTACTCTGGGGGAGATATTAGATCGAGCAAGTACATTTTATGAGCAGGATCTAGCACTTTCTATTAACGCATTGATGCAAGTGACAGAGCCATTGGTAATGATCTTTCTGGGCGTAGTAGTTGGCGGGCTACTTTTGGCTATGTACCTACCTATTTTTCAGATTGGCTCTATAATTTAGTATAGTGACATGAGTGCCTGTTCACAGGCACACCTTTGCAGGCCCAACAGTGGACGGATAACGGAACTGATGATCATTGACTTAAGTCTTTCACCCACTCTACTAGCAGTTGTGGGATTTGCTTTTGGCACCATCATTGGTAGCTTCTTGAATGTAGTGATACTGCGCTTGCCGCAGATAATGCACAATCAATGGACTTCAGATGCTAGAGAATGGTTGCACTTGCAATCACAATCTAGGGAGACATTCAATCTTGCCTCCCCAGCTTCACACTGTCCTCATTGCGGCACTTCAATCAAGCCTTGGCACAATATTCCTATTTTCAGCTTCTTGCTTTTACGCGGTCGCTGTAACCACTGTAATGCGCCGATTTCCGTTCAGTA
>CAXEWB010000235.1:0-3718 GCA_963999835.1 uncultured Cellvibrionales bacterium
CGAGATCAATTTCGAGGCAAGCCTATGGGGAAATGTTTGGCCCTACCACTGGTGACAAACTTCGCCTAGCAGACACTGAGCTGTGGTTGGAGGTAGAGCGAGACTTCACCCACTATGGCGACGAAGTTAAATTTGGTGGCGGCAAAGTGATTCGCGATGGCATGGGGCAGAGTCAGAGACCCAGCGCAGAAACAGTCGACCTAGTCATTACCAATGCAGTGGTCATCGATCACTGGGGTATAGTCAAAGCCGATGTAGGCATTAAAGATGGGCGTATCTTCGCTGTGGGCAAAGCCGGTAATCCAGATACTCAGAGCGGGGTGGATATTGTTATTGGTGCAGGTACTGAGGTGCTGGCTGGCGAAGGTCATATTCTTACCGCAGGTGGCATTGATGCCCATATCCACTTCATCTGTCCTCAGCAAGTTGATGAGGCGCTGATGTCTGGTGTTACCACTATGCTCGGTGGTGGTACCGGTCCAGCAACTGGAACCAACGCTACCACGTGCACCCCCGGACCATGGAATATCCATCGTATGTTGGAAGCGGCTGATACTTTGCCAATGAACATTGGCCTGATGGGTAAGGGCAATGCCAGTCAACCACAACCAATACGAGAGCAGGTTGCCGCTGGGGCAATGGGCCTCAAACTTCATGAGGATTGGGGAACGACGCCCGCATCTATCAATGAGTGTCTAAATGTTGCCGAGGAAACCGATGTGCAGGTGGCGATTCACACGGATACCCTCAATGAATCAGGATTTGTCGAATCTACGCTGGCGGCAATTGGTGGTAGAACCATCCATACCTATCATACTGAGGGCGCCGGTGGTGGCCATGCACCTGATATTATCAAGGCCTGTGCTGAGCCAAATGTGCTTCCCTCGTCGACCAATCCGACACGTCCCTATACGATTAATACAGTCGATGAGCATCTGGATATGCTTATGGTCTGCCACCATCTAGATCCCAATATTGCAGAAGATGTGGCATTTGCCGAGTCAAGAATCCGCCGTGAGACCATTGCCGCCGAGGATATTCTTCATGATCTTGGCGCTTTCTCAATGATAGCCTCCGACTCTCAGGCTATGGGTCGAGTGGGTGAGGTTGTCTTAAGAACTTGGCAGACCGCGCATAAAATGAAAGTGCAGCGAGGTCCATTGGCAGAAGACAGTAGCGCCAATGACAACCAGCGCATTAAACGCTATATCGCCAAGTACACTATCAACCCAGCTATTGCCCATGGTATAGCCCATGAAGTGGGTTCAATTGAGCAGGGTAAACTTGCCGACTTAGTGCTGTGGAAACCGGCATTTTTTGGTACTAAACCTTCTATCATTATCAAGGGCGGGATGATTGCAGCGGCGCCTATGGGTGATCCCAATGCATCAATTCCAACCCCTCAGCCGGTTCACTACCGCTCTATGTTTGGTGCGTTTGGCCAAGCCAATAACAACACCTCGATGCTGTTTTTATCGACTGTTGCAGTCAACGCAGGTATTCCCCAACAACTGGGCTTACAAAGCACGATCGGCTCGACCAAAAATTGTCGCAATGTCACTAAAAAAGATATGCTACTAAATAACTATCAACCCATAATAGAGGTTGACTCCCAGACCTATGAAGTTCGTGCCGATGGTAAACTACTGGTTTGTGAACCAGCCACTGAGTTGCCTATGGCACAGCGTTACTTCCTATTTTAGAGCCAGAAACACTTTATGATTCGCATCACTAGCATCTTAAAGACCTCAACAGCCCATAGCACAACTCTGAGCTTGCCAATTACAGAGCGCACCAAAAGCCGTCTTAAGGTCACATTGGATGATGGTCGTGAAGCCGGTCTTTTTTTACCTCGCGGCGAAATTCTCCGCGGTGGTGATTTAGTTCAGAGCAGCGATGGTCTAGTTGTGCAGATAAACGCTGCGCCAGAAACAGTCTCAACTGTGACCAGTGACTGTAGCCATGCTCTGCTGAGGGCAAGTTACCATCTAGGCAACCGGCATGTTCCGCTGCAAGTCGAACGCGAATTTGTGCGCTACCAACATGATCATGTTTTAGATGAAATGATAATTGGTCTGGGGCTTTCAGTAACGGTCGAGGAAGCGCCATTTGAGCCTGAGGCCGGTGCCTATACTGGTACCTACAAAAGTGTAGCAGGCCATGGTCATCACCACTGATGAAAACTCCAATTAAATCTTGGATCGAATAACTACTTTAACTAACAACTTAACAAGGTAAGAAAAATGAGCAAACTGTTTGACCGAATGGCCGTCATTGGCCTCGTTATTTTTGGACAATCTGCTGTTCAGGCGCACAACACAGATGGCTCGTTACCATCAGTTATACACTTTGTAACTGCGCCCGATCATCTTGGATTTATAGTGCTCTCTGTTGCACTGCTATGTGCTGTCGGGCTGCGCTTACAAAAAACTGTAAAAACTATTGTCACCAAAAAGTAATGGGTATTCACTCCCTCGCTGAGCTACGACTTTTCCAGTTGATCAGCCCATCACTACCGGTGGGCGGATTTACCTATTCCCAGGGGCTGGAATGGGCGATTGAAGCCGGCTGGGTGACCGATACCAGTAGCTTAAAAGCTTGGCTACACAGTGTTTTTACTGCCAGTGTCGCCACGCTTGAACTCCCCATTTTGATGCGTCTGCTTGATGCCTTCAATAACGGCGATGAAACCAGTGTATTGCGCTGGACTCGATGGTTAATTGCCTGTCGGGAAACCATGGAACTGAGAAAGGAAGAGCGACAGCGCGGTGCGGCCTTGGCCAAATTGCTACCTCAACTGGAAATCAAAATCCCAGATCACCTGTTATCGGCAGTTTCCAGCTGCCAAATCACCGGCATTGCCCTTGCCGCCAGCCAGTGGCATATTGACCGTCGGCAACTTTGTCAGGGCTACAGTTGGAGTTGGGTGGAAAATAATGTGGTTGCCGGGGTAAAGTTAATTCCCCTTGGACAGACCCACGGTCAGCAGATCATGCTTGAGCTAGCGGCAGGTATCCCGGCCGCTGTCACTCGGGTTGAGCTTATTAGCGATGCAGACATTAGTAGCTCAACACCGGCGATGGCGATTGCCAGTAGTCGCCATGAAACACAATATACACGACTGTTTAGGTCTTAAAATCATTTAGGAGTAATCTATGAATTATACAACTGCCCCATTGCGCATAGGTGTTGGCGGGCCAGTAGGCTCTGGCAAAACCGCTCTCCTTGAAGCATTGTGTAAAACGATGCGTGATCAGTACAACTTGGCAGTAGTGACCAACGATATCTACACCCAGGAAGATGCGATCATCCTGACCCGTGCCGAAGCGCTGGCCGCAGACCGTATCATTGGTGTCGAAACCGGCGGGTGTCCGCATACGGCAATTCGCGAAGATGCCTCGATGAACTTGGCGGCTGTAGAAGAAATGAGTCAGCGTCATGAAGGATTGGACTTAATCTTTATCGAAAGTGGCGGTGATAATTTAAGTGCAACTTTTAGCCCTGAACTGGCTGACCTAACCATCTATGTTATCGACGTTGCCGGCGGCGAAAAGGTTCCCCGCAAAGGTGGCCCCGGGATTACCAAAGCCGATCTTCTGGTGATTAATAAAATCGATTTGGCACCCTATGTGGGCGCAAGTCTAGAGGTTATGGACAGCGATACCAAGCGTATGCGCCCGAACAATCCCTATGTATTTACTAACCTGCACAAGCATAC
>CAXEWB010000236.1:0-2443 GCA_963999835.1 uncultured Cellvibrionales bacterium
AAATTTCACCAAAAACACCACCACCTGCACTCTCTTCTAGGACATAGGTGACTGTATAGTTAACATTTCTTCCTCTTTTATGACTTTCGCTCCAGGTTATATCCCAACGGCCATCCTTACTTATCTTCCAATCCTGACCTGGATGTGGAGACGGGCTCTCATGAATGGTCATTTCGGGAATAGTGGGTGGAATTAAGCCCCGGCCCTTAGGGCCACCCCCCTTAGGACCATCTTTAGACCTACTAGCTAATGTATCAATGCATATTAGTAATAGACTGATTAGCAACACTGAATTAAGTGCTTTAGCAAATCCCTTTTTATGTACCATTTTTCTTTTCTTCCCTGTCATTCTCGATAGCATCCTTGCTTTTTGGGTGATGACTAATAGTCTATGGATCTTCCTCAGTTGATAGCTCAACTACTGCCTCGGCTATATCTTCAACAGCATCATCAACTACGCCCTCTGCTTCAAGCATTGTGCGCAGGACCAAATTGACTCGCCTATCCATATTGAGCAACATAAATTCCTGTAGGTCTTGGGGCATGGTTATGACTATCTGTTGGCGCTGAACTTGGCATTGCGATTCAATCTCTTGCTGCTTACCCGCCACTGGTGAGTCACTGGCGATAACCGCTCTGAGGCAAAGTTTATAATTTGCCACTGTATCCACCATTTGCTTGGCTACCTCATCAGCCGCTTGCATTGCTACCTGATCCGGCTCTGGAACAACCCATGCCGGCTCTGAGTCTAACTCCGCAGGGAGCGAATTATCTTGACTGTATTGCGTATCTAGATCAGTAGGTAGCTCTATACTCTGATCTTCTTGTGTATAGGCACCACTGTTTAAACCTAAGCAAAATATGCTAACTACTAATAATTGCTTCAGGCTTGGTTTGTTAATCTTTTTCATTTCAATTCCCTTTTGATTTCATATCTTCCGCTTTTTCGTGTGTGCTACTGATTGGTTCTCTAACGCCGGTAAGCTTGCCAAGGTGTGACTATCCCCAACCTGTCGCTGTTATTATCGAGTAAGCTCAACTCGCCCTTCAACTCTAGGCCGTTATCATCTAGGGTGCCTAGATATTGCCAAATGGCACGACCCTCTGCACCTGATGTTCGCACCTTAAATTGAATATTATTGCCGTTGAAAAGCACTATAACTGGGTAACCATCCAGGTAACCCAAACCAATAGAACCTTGTTGCTTATCAATTGTGAGTGTTTGCTCAGTCAGTTCTTCAGGAGATTCGAGAACAATCTGCCAATCACCCTCTATGACAATAATGTCATCAGGAATCTGAACGCTGGACTGCTTAATAGCTAGGGCCTCATCTGTCGAAATATCACTGGCTTTTTGATTACTCTGCGATGTCATTAGCAATTTTCTGTAGTCAGAATCGTTAAATTTCGGTGGTATCAGACGCGAAACCAATTTACTGTCAGTAATTAGCCCTGAATCCAAATGCAAAGGTATTTTGTGTACTGTTGCTGGGCTGGTAATTATTGCTTGATTAGAATCAAGTAGAAGAGATTGACGCGTTCGATTATTTGTAAATTCGGTGTCTCCTTGGGCTAACCAGCCATCCAATTTATTGCCCAGCATATCTACGTCGAGCACACTGCCGGCAGGACTGTAGAGGCGCAAGTTACCGGACTGTAATTGCTCAAAGTGATGCCAGTGGGCATCGGCGGGCATATACCAAACGACTTCGGCGGGGTTGCCATCCAAGGCAATTAACCAACCTGCAATCCCTTGATTGTGCAATATTGTATCGGACCCAGATTGATTATTGATCACACTAATTAGGGCAATATCGTCCTGTTCAGCACTTGGGGTCTGATCAGTGACTTTATTTGGCATCACTCGGTCTACATTTATTTTGGGGAAACCCTCTGGCAGTGCCGGTGTTTGAAAGAGTAACGGCTTGGCGTATTCGGTTATTTGGCCAGCAGCATTGGTGATGCGTACATAAATTCGGTGTTCTGTATCTGGTTTAAATTTAAGCAGAATATCGCGATAAGCACTATCTGCATAAAGTTTAAAATGATCACTGTCCGTTTGTGCTGCGCTGTTATTTAAGCCGTTATCTAAATTAGTTGCGCCACTCAAGCGGGTGTGGGCCTGCCAACTGTCTCGGCCATCGGTGATTCTGTAACTGGCCAGTACCGGCTGATCCGATTCAAAGGTCACTAAGGCCGCTAGGTTGACTGGTGCGTCGATTGTCAGCAGTTGAGGAGCTTGGGTAAATACAGGGACGGAGGTTGGTGGATTGGTGTCACAGCCACTGAGAAACTGTGTAAATGAAGCGATGAATACGAGCCTGAGAAGGCATAATAATCGCTGGAAGCTATCTGTGCTTCTAAAGAGCCTGTTAAACCTTTTTGTTAAGTGCCACGACAATATGTAGAGGGCCTTAGCTGGCATTCCTTGCCGGCTTGTGTC